>CAIJWE010000050.1 GCA_903824295.1 uncultured Chlorobiaceae bacterium | reverse complement strand
CCTTTTGCCACAACTTCTTGTAGCTTTGCACGATCGCTGGCAGATAATTCCAAGGGGCTTAACTTCATGATTTACAGGGGCAGTGGTTTCTGTTTTCTTCCTTGCCCTTATATTACGGAAAAATATCTTGTTAAGCGCTTATACAGTTTGAAAACGATTTTAAATTTTCGTCTAAAATATCTGGATCAGGTCAAAGTATTAGTGCTAACAGCTTAAGTGATGCGATTAATGAATGTCGCGGTTCGGATATTGTAAACAAATTTAGAGGTGTCGGGAAACTCAGAAATACTCTTGGCCATAAAGTACAATGGGATAATGCATTTAATGCCAACGAAAATTATGATATCGCATTTTCAGCCATTATGTTTGTGCTAATTCATATTTATGAAATAAAAAAGTAAGCTTCACATTTTAATAGACGTCTTAATTATGATTGCTTCATCATTACTTAAAATTGGCGACATGTATCGTAATGGTATTGTCGGTTACATAAAAAATCCAAAAGATGTCGGGTATGTTGAAGGTGAACAACATGGCTTTATTGTCTCCATAAATGACGTTTTAGGTGATTATGGATGCAACTGGTCAGATGCTCAGAGAGCATGTAGCGAATTAGATGGTAACGGTTCTGGTGTATGGCGTTTGCCATCTATCACTGAATTAAAAATTCTTTATGGAAATAGAGGTGTTATAGGCGGGTTTAAGGAAGTCGGCTATTGGAGCTCGACTGATGAAGGCACAAAAAACGATGCATATATACAGATTTTCAACAAAGCATCTTTATGTAATCATGATGAAAAAACGGCGCATCATAGCGTTCGAGCTGTACAGGATTTTTGACACGTATTGATAACTCTAATTCGTGGTTATGTTCAACGTCAAGCCATATTTTGAAGTCAACAGGGAAGAGCGGTTCTTCTGCTTTCTCTTTGCACATGCGCTCTTGTCGTCGCGCACCGTCAGAGTCGGCTTTGCCGAATTGGCGAAGGAGAAGTGTGATATGGAGCAGGCGCTTGATCCCGATGAACTTGAGGTCTATGTGGAAGTGGCTGCGCTTCGAGATTACTGGAACAACCTTGGCAATCCTTCTGAGTATTCTGACCTAACCCGTGACCGGAGAAGAACTGTTCTGGAGCAGATTTTAAAAATTCGTGAAGTTGATCCGGGAATGCTTGACAAACACGACCTCTTCTGGACATCCCCGAATAAAAAGAAGCTCTGGTGCCCGAGCCATTGGGGCATAAAAGAGCTGAAAAATGCTGGTCTGGAAAAACAACTTAAAGAGGTGCGCTGGGCTTTCAACGCCAAGCCGGACATTCTGCTGGTCTCCCCAAAAACAATGCTGGTCATCGAAGCCAAACTCGAATCCGGCGAAGGTCGCAAAGACGAAACCGGCTATAAACAGTATGAAATTCAGGAGTTGATTGTTGACTTGTGGAAGCAACTCATCCCTGAATTTCAAAAAAGACAACTTGTGCAAGCCAGGCTGGAAGTCAAAGGCGCTGGCAATAACACCATCACCTGGGCAGACATTCTCGCAATAATTGCTGATTCCGATATTGACGCTTTCACCCGAAACGCCCTTGATCAACTCAAAAAGTATGTTAATGGCAAGAGGGGAACGTCCAATTCATGGCAAGAACACCAGAGTTCATGAGGAGAGTCAAAACAGAGAGGTTTATCAAGCAGATGGAAACGCAAGGCAGCGTTCCTTCCGTATTTGAATGCAGCGACGGCGAAACCTGGTATATCAAGCATATCGGCAATAACCGGCAACATGTGATCAATGAGCTGATCGGATCCTCTCTGCTGCAATTTCTTGATCTTCCTACCCCGGAGATAGCGCTTGTCGAGGTTGTTCCCGATACAGTTATAGACGAAGAATTCGATCGAAAGCCACCTCAAGGCTTGGCATTCGGTTCAAAGCAACTGAAGGGACAATCAAAGTCACTTGACAAGAGAGATTTGTTTCAGCATCAGGAAATGTGTAAATTTGCGGCTCCTCAGGCCTTGATAGGGATTGTTTTGTTTGATATTTGGGTTTACAATACAGATCGTGCTCCACACAATCCGAATGTTCTTGTTGAGGAAGTCGGTATAAACAGTTGCCGCCTTGTGGCAATTGATCATGCCGTGATTTTTGAGGATAAGGAGTATAGCAGAATGGGACGTAGCATGAACAACTTGCCGCCCACTATTGAAGAATCCCTTATCAGTCATCCACTTTACCGAGACGTGCATGATTCATTCGGACTTTTTTCCTATGATGAAGCCGACAGGGTTCTTGGTCGGATAGAGAACGTAACGGAATCAGAGCTTTGTGACATCTTGAAGGTAATCCCTGTTGAGTGGGACGTCAAAGACATAGAAAAAGAGTCGATTATAAAACACTATCTGTTGCTCCGAAAGAATTTGGTTCGCGGTTTCTATCAACAGCTTTTAGAGGATGCAAAGATTAAGATACCATGAAAACCTGGTTTACAACCGTAAAATACGCGCCGAATCCTGACCGTGAGGAGTACTTCGGCATCGGATTAATCCTGGTGAGCCCTGAGAGCGGTGCTGTAAAAGTACGGTTTTCACGTGATCGTGTGACTCGCATTAATCGTGCCCTTGATATAGAAAAATCCTCACTTCTTGAGAGTGCAATGCATCAGGCCGAAGGTCTTGCAAAGAGCCGAGAGCCTCTTGACATCAAACACCTCGAATATCTCTCCGTCTACGAAAACGGCGTCATCCGCTACTCAGCGCCAAAACCGCTGGTCATTGCCCATGATAACCCTGATGAATCTGCCGACGACCTACTTGAGCAGCGTTTTGACAGGTTGTATCATAAGTTGATAGCTGATAAAGAAGAGGAAAATGCGAAAAGGGAATTTAAAGGATCGGTACTGGGTACAATCTTTCGCCAAAAAGCAAGAGGTAACAAACAGCTTAGTACCCACCTGGATATTGGTTACAACGTCCAGGACGTAAATGAATTAAATTCGAGCATATTACTTCCCGAAGTCCGTTTGGATTTTATTGGGGGTAACGGTTCAATTTATTGCGGTCATTTTTTTGATCTTCATGTAAGTGAATCGACTTTGTCAAAGAATATTTCTGAGACACTGAACCTTTATGAATGCCTGAATTACTATTATAATAGAGGGTTGCGGTCAGGCAAAAAAGAGCAAAAACTCATTCTTGATAAAAACCAGTATGGGAGCAAAGGCGCATCCAAAGCCTTGAAAATGATTCGTCTCATAACAGAAGACAAGCCCTATGAGCTTAAAGAGGTGGAAGACATTAACCAGTTTATGTGCGAGGTACAGGAAGAAGTGCAAAGTATGAATGTAGAGCCATTTACAACCTGGATTACGAAACACTCACCAAAACATCTCCATTCTATGCAGTAAATAATCGTTACTTCAGGTAATCGATAACCCTCTCCACCCAGGCGCTGCTCTCCGCTCCGCTCCGTTTGCGCAGCCTGCCCGAAGCCCAAGCCCAACCAACACAACCCCGCCCAGCCCAACCCGTCATCACCCCAACCACTCAGCTCTCGACCCGCCACCCGCAAATGCAGTGCCGAGTACAGCCCTGCACTTGCTCACCTCAACCCGACCGCCAGAACCACAAACAAACCGCTCAACAGCGCCCGCCAATCGCTTCATTCGCTTCACTTCGTTACGCTTTCATTCCGCTCAGTCGGTCAGCGCTGTTCAGCGGAAAAGAACCCTCATAGGCGCTGCTCTCCGCTTCGCTCCGTTTGCGCAACCCGGCCAGGCGCGCGGGCCAACTGACGCTGGCCCGCACTGCCCTCATTCCCCGCGAGCACCCGACCCCAAAAGCCAACCAACAGCGCACTGCAAGCCTTTCTCCACCTTCGCGGGAAGAACTCGCTTCATTCCGCCGCCGCTCCGCGAGTACGCTCCACGCAGCTCCATGAAGCGACCCGCTACGGCTCCGGAAGGTGCAGAGCGCCGTATCAAAAATCCGACAGTACCATGACCAAAAGCAAAGCGCCCTGATCGGAGTACCGACAAGGCGGACAAAAACCCCTCTGCGCACCTTCGGCTTGCCATCAAACCAAACGCATCCAGTCAAACAAACACCTATGGACACATCATCAATCCCCATAAGTCTTATAACTCCCATTCCTCCTATTGATGCAAACAATTACCGCCTTCGACCTGAACCAGCGCACCCCAAGAACCAAACCCCCCGGTGACCTTGAGTACAAGAGCACCCCATCCCGCGAAAGCGGAGTACCGCCTTCGCTCCCCACAGCCCCGCAATAACCGCCAGCATGGCGCACTTGAATACAAGAGCGCCACCAGAAAGCAAGCTTGCTCCCTGTGCTTCCAGCGTCCGTCACCTCCGCTCTGCGTCATTGGCGCCATCGACGCAGCCAGGGAAGCGCCAATGACACTGCCGCTCCGGCACGGATCGCTTCCAGCCCGGTACCGCGCAAACGAAGAGAAGAACCATGGCCTCCACAAAGGTTTTTTGAAAGCTCCAACTGCGCAAAAAACGCACGCAGCTTCCACTTTCAAAAAATCCCTGCTCCGGCTCACAGGCAAGCAGCAAGCTGAGTACAGCCTGCCGCATGAAAATCCTTCTGCGCGCTTCGCTTGCTGGCGTCAAAACAAAACATTTGGCGGCTGGTACCAGTGGCCGGACGGGGCCGGCCAGCATTACATAACAGGAATTATACATTCAGTCGCTACGCTCCTACACGGGGTACCGTGTTGTATAATTCTCCGTTATGTAAAGTCAGGTTTTGGCGGGCCACCTTACCTTTGGCGTCCCCTCCATGCAGCCCAGTACGGGGCAGGGCAGTCGGACAGCCACGCTCCGCAGGCTACGCGGGCTGCCCGACTGCCGCCCCTTGCACTCCACCATCCGTAAACAGCAAGCCCGAGGCAACCGCGAAAGCGGACTACCGCCTTCGCTCAACCAATCCCATACCTGCACAACAAGCAAAAAGCGCCCTTGACTACAAGAGCGCTTTGGTCTTCAGAAAAAAGCACCATCAGCCAGATCCTCAGCCAACAAGAAAACTCTGAGCAGTTCATCATTCTCGCACGGCTAAAAGCGGAAGAGCTTTAGCGCCGTGCAGAGAATGAAAAGATTCGGGAAAACCAAAAATCACAAAAAAACTCAACCCGAAGCTCCTGCCGAACCTCGATCAACCGCACCAGCTTGCGTTCGCTCCGGGCTGTCACGCTTTTTGCAAGCAAAAAAAGCGTGCCGCGCCAGCCCTCCGCTCCTTGCAAGCAGGTGCTCAGAAGAAACCCGATGCTCACGTAAAAGCGGCAAATCGCCCTGCCGGAGTACCGGCAAGGCGAACATTCAGATAGTCGCCCGGCTTCGCCTTGCTCCTGTTCAAACCAACCACCCCGCAAGAAGCACTCATGAAAACAAGTGCGCTCTGCGCTCCTGATAGCCACCAAACAGACCGGGGCAGGGCAGTCGTACAGCGACGCTTCGCAGGCTCCGCTCGCTGCCGACTGCCGCCCCTCACAGTCAACCCGTCATAAAAAAGCATCGCATTCTCGCACGGCTAAAAGCGGAAGAGCTTTTGCGCCGTGCAAGAATGAAGAAATTCGGAAAAAACGAAATCACTCAAAAAAAACTCATCCTGAACACCCAGCCAAGCCCTGATATCCGCGCCCTCTTGTTACAGCTCCCCGGCTGTCACGCTTTTTGCAAAAAAACAGCAAAAAGGCCGTGCCAGCCCTCCGCTTCCACAAGAAGGCACTCAACAGCAACCCGACGCTCACGTAATAGCGGCAAATCGCCCTGCCGGAGTACCGGCAAGGCGAACATTCAGACAGTCGCCCGCGCCTCCGCGAAAAGGTAGGGGCCCCTGTATACCGCTCCGGCGCGGGCTCCGCCATGTTCCTGCTTTCTGCCTCAAACCAATCATAAAAAAAACACCCATCCACCAGACAGAGAACAGACAGGAGCCGAGCAGTCAGGCAACGGCTGCAACTTGCCAGCGGCTTTGACACGCTGCTTGCCAGGGTAAAATAGCAAGCAGCTCGCCAAAGCCTTGCCACCATCAATCACAGCGACATACCCGGTCTGTCATGCCGCTTGCCGGGGAAAAAAGCAAGCGCCCCGCCAGCCCGAACGAAAGCACGCAAAGCAAGAAGGTTGGGCCTCAACGTTTTGTGGTCGGGCTCCCTGTATTCGTTTCGGCCCAACCCCCTTGCTTGCAAAAGAGCAGCAAGGCCGGAGTACCGCCCCTGCTGCCTGAAGGCAACCGCTTCGCGGATAAATAACCATCCCCCGTGGGACGGGCTGAAGATATGCCAGTTTGCCTTTTTGCGCAAGGGCCGTTCGCTTCCGCGGAGTACCTTGTGCAGCTCACTTCCTCCCTTGCACAAAAAGTTTGCCTGGCACGGGGAAGCCCTTGTCCCCCCGGGGAATGGCTGAAAAGCCATATCGCTCAACCAAGGCACCCGAAACCATGAAACATCATCCTCACACCCTGCCGCTCTTCACCGCCGAAGCCGCCACCATCACCATACCCCGCTACGGCATCCGACTCGTCCGCGAATCCCAAATCATCTACACCAAGGGCATCACCGGAGCCGAAATGGTCGTAGACCTCTGCCACACCATCGGCCTGCAAGAACGCGCCAGCGAAGAACTCCACGTCTTCTACCTCAACACCAAAAACGACGTCATCGGCATGGAACTCGTCAGCAAAGGAACCCTCAACGCCTCACTCGTCCACCCCCGCGAAGTCTACAAAGGCGCCCTCCTCGCCAACGCAAACGCCATCATGGTCGTCCATAACCACCCATCCGGCAACCCCGAACCCAGCCGCGCCGACAAAGAAGTAACCACCAAGCTCATCAAAGCCGGCAACATCCTCGACATCAACCTCCTCGATCACCTCATCATCGGCAACAACCAACACTTCAGCTTCTTCGCCAACGGCCTCATCCCCAAATAACCCCCACAACTCAAAAGGGCACGGAACCACCCGTGCCCAAACCCACCCCCAGCAATGACCCACCCCTGCAAACCCCAGCGCCCCCATGACGCCCTCCGCTCCGCCCTCGTTCACCAAGTCCACACCGTCACCAATAAATAATAAACACGTCATCAACAGCGGAATACTCAAAATCCCTGCGTACATTATCCTCTATTGCATCCCGTAGCAGAAGGTTTCTTATGTGGACTATAATTCAAAAATCCGCAGTTTAGGCGGATCAATCTAATTATTGTTATGCATTTCTCTGGTTCGCCTTCCAATTCACATGGTGAAAACAACTTTGGACGATAAGACTCCCAGCCGAGGTTCAACGGTTGATGCATTGGTGATTTTTGTTGACGCACGTGGTTTCACCTCTTGGGCACAAAAAGTAGAGGTGTTCGCATTCATCGATGAGTTTGGTAAGTCTCTCTATAACTTGCTCCGTGAGTGCTTTAGTCAGGAGACCTATTACATAAAAGGGCTTGGCGATGGTGCGATGATAATTAAGGAAATTTCTGAGATCACGGATGTTGTCTCTCTGAAAAAGTTGCTCCTTGATACACTGAAATCAATAGATAAGGCCGAAAAGCTCTTTGATAAATCGTGCCAAGATTTGAGCATGCGGTATGGTTCGCGTGTCGATCTGGCTTTAGGATGGGGAGTTACAAGAGGGCATATCAAGAGAATCGGCGATGACTATATTGGTGCCGACATCAATAAGTGTTCCCGGTTGTGTTCAATTGCGCGACCTTTCGGTACCGTCATTGATCGCGAAGACTTTTCAGTGCTGCCTAAACTTCCAGCCGGTCTGGATATATCGCTTTACAAACAGGTTAGACGGCTCATCGGTATTGACCAGGATATTGATGTTTGGGTGACAAAGGCAATTGCGAGTCAGTTCATCATTCGTGAGAATCTCCGAGAGAGCCCGGAGGTTCATATAGCAGGAATTTGCGTAAAACGTGACAAGAGCGGTGTGAAAGTCCTTGTCGCGAAACGAGCCGCTTCTCGAAAGCTATATCCAAATCTCTATGAGGGGTGTGGTGGTCAACTAGCGCGGAATGAATACTTCACTACCGGGGTTCGGAGACATTTCGAATTGGAACTCGGGGTAAAAGTTGATGTAATAGAACACGTCCATAAGTTCTATTTCATCCAACAGCCGAACGACCACACAATTCCCGGAATCAAGTTCCTTTGTGTGCATGAAGATGGAACGCCACGATCTGAAAACCACTCGGTAGTAAAATGGGTCACCGAAGCTGAGCTGAAGTCCATGCCGGATGACCAATTTATTCAGGGACTGAAAAGTGATTTTCTTGAGTTCATTGCCACATATAGAGACATGACTACTCGTACTAATTGTAGAAAAAATGCATAACCCAGCAGTCAACCGGACCTGCGCGATAATCCGTGCAGGTTGGTTACTTCTACGTTAGGCACAATAACAAAGAAAACTAACTACCCAATAACCACAATCTCATCCCTTTCCCGGTCATCCGCCGGAGGCACCTCACGCTTGCCCCACCGTTCAGGATGCTTCCGCTCCAGAAACCACGCCGACGCAAACCAGCTTTTCGATGAAGCCGTCTCAATATTCTTCAGGTGAAACACCTCCGCCTTAGCCTCCGCCCGCTCAACCGCCAGATACAGATCCCGATACACCCCCGACCGTTCCCGCTCACCCCGCTTCAGCCAATTCAACAGCGTCTTCCGGTCAATCCCCGCAAGCTTGCAAGCCACCTCCCGGTAATGACCCGCACCCAGCGCCTCAACAATGCACCGGGTAATCTCCTCTGTAATCTTCGCCGCT
>CAIJWE010000049.1 GCA_903824295.1 uncultured Chlorobiaceae bacterium | reverse complement strand
CATTCGTTCACGCGGCGAAGAAGCTAAAGCGATCAAGCAAGAGATTGGCTTCAAAGCACGGCGCTGGGTAGTTGAGCGCACACACAGTTGGATGAATCGCTTCCGTCGTATTTTGGTGCGATGGGAAAAATTGCCGGAAACTTTTTTGGCCATGCTGCATTTTGCATGTGGCATCATCACTTGGCGGGCTACCCGCCTACTGGAATAGGCTCTTAGTGCGGCGAATCAGATTTGAAATCGAGAAATCTTTGTGGCACTTGAAATGCTACCAAGATTGAATGGTATCCTTGCAAATATGCCACCTCAAGCATTCATCAATCCGCATATTTTGCGTTGGGCGCGTGAACGTGCGGGCTTGGACTTGTTTGAGGCGGCGCAGGCTGCTCAGATTAAACCTGACCAACTGCACGATTGGGAGGGCGCAAAGAGCCGACCGACTTTCAGGCAAGCTCAGACGCTAGCCCATGCACTACACGCTCCCTTTGGCTATTTTTTTTTGAGAGAACCACCGACTGAGCAGCTTCCATTGCCTGACCTGCGCACGATTTCTACAGCGGAAATTCAACGCCCTAGCGTTAACCTTATTGAGACAGTTCGCACCGTGTTACAGCGCCAGGCTTGGTATTTGGAATACCAACGTGACCACAGTCATGCCGAGTTGAGTTTCGTTGGACGGTTCCAAGTGAGTTCCGATCCTGTACACGTTGCCGCAGACATCCGTAAGGTTTTAGGCATAGAAGTTGAGCAAGGCCAACGCACTTGGGAAGTCTATTACAGGGAGATTATTGATGCTGCTGAGAATGCTGGTATCTTGGTCATGCGCAGTGGTATTGTTGGGAACAATACTCATCGAAAACTCGATGTTGGAGAGTTTCGGGGCTTTGCCATTAGCGATCCCATTGCACCTGTTGTTTTTATAAATTCGGCTGATGCTCCAGCTGCAAGGCTTTTCACGCTGATGCATGAGCTTGCGCATCTATGGCTTGGAAGTAGCGGTATATCCAATGGAGTACCAGGAAACATTCGACGTGACGAGGTAGCGTGCAATGCAGTTGCTGGTGAATTCCTAACTCCACGCTCTGAATTTTTGACACTTTGGGAGACTAGTGATGCTGAGTTGAAGCTAAAGCTGGCCGAACTTGCAAAACGTTTTCATGTCAGCACCATGGTCATCATGCGACGCGCTCTTGACATCGGGCTTGTCAGCCAGGCCACTTATAGCGATCATTACAAAAGTACTCTTGATGCATTTAATGCTAAAGAAGGTGGCGGCGGAAATTTTTATGCCACAGCTGGAGTCAAGAACAGCCATAGGTTTTCCAACGCAGTCATCACTGAAACTCTCAGTGGTCGATTGCTTTTGCGTGACGCTGGGCGATTACTGGGCGTGCAGCCCAGCAAAATTCGAGAATTCGCGGGGCACCTTCGCGCATGACTTATCTGCTGGATGCCAATACGCTGATTGAAGCTAAAAATCGGTATTACCAGATGAGCATTTGCCCAGGCTTCTGGGACTGGTTGCTTAGGTACAAGGAAAGTGGCATTGTCGCCAGTGTTGACAGTGTTGGATACGAATTGCGTAAAGGCAATGATGCTCTTGCGGAATGGGCTAAGATCAATTCAACCATGTTCTTGTCTGAATCCGAAAAGGAGACCCAAGACGCGTTCATGCAAATTGTTCAACATATATCATTGCTTGATCCAACGATGAAGGCAGGTGCTTTGGACGAGTTTCTTGGCGGTGCAGACCCATGGATAATCGCCAAAGCGTACGTTCTAAAAGCAACGGTCGTTACACACGAACGGCAGAATTTAGCCAATCGAAGGAAATTTCTTATTCCAAATGTTTGTCAGTATTTTGATGTCCCCTGTATGGACACATTCGAGTTGCTGAACTGTCTTGAGGCAAAGTTCATCCTCGCTGTTTAGTCGGCTAACGTTTGAACTGGTTTGTCCACTCAATCGTCCGCATGGAGAGCAACCATCAGTTGTTCATGTTGCACTTGGCACAGGCGCATTTCTCGGTGTTGGCGCGATGTTGTCAGCAACGGAAGGGGCGGCCCCAAGCGACCTTGGCTTTGTCACGGTTGTTGAACGCATGTTTGGCTTGTGGAGCTACCTGGCAGCTTGGCTCTTGTG
>CAIJWE010000048.1 GCA_903824295.1 uncultured Chlorobiaceae bacterium | reverse complement strand
TATGCTCAATCAGCCGGTTTCATAACAAAAACTGCGGATTCGACCCGGCATAATTTCAACGTAACAAATCGAATTGTTATTGAAGAGCTGGAAGCATGGTATTTTGGGGATTGGAATGCTGTTCATGCAGCCTATCCAAAAGTGCCAGCAACTATTCCCCAAAAAGCTCCCTATCGTAATCCTGATGCGATAAAAGGCGGTACCTGGGAAGCGCTCGAACGCATTTTCCAGAGAGCAGGTTATTTCTCTACCGGTTTACGCAAGGCCGAGTGCGCCCGCAGCATTGTCAGACACATGGATATTCATCAAAATGGTTCCCACAGTTTCAGCATGTTTCGTGGTGCTGTTCAGGCTGTGTTGGCTCCGGGTACATAAAAGGAAGAAAGCTATGAACAACAATGAAAAATTGATCCTGAAAGCCAAAGACTTCGCCACTGAAATTACCATCTTTAATGCACGTAAGCACGGAATGAAAAGTGAAAGGCAAATTTCCACTGAACACATCACCAATAACAAGGCAGTTCGGAAAACTCTGCTTGAACGAGGCATCCGCCCGGAAACGCTGCCACCTGTCGAAGACGTGAAGAAGGTTGAACGCCGTCTGGCCTCCGAAGAAAAGAAGTCGTTAAAAAACCCTGACGGCTTGAGCGAGCCAAATGAGGAGTGATTGAATGAATGTTGAAATCCTTCAATGTGCTGACGCGTTATCTGAAATAATGAGTTGCAAGCAAGGTGACGAAGACTCTGGAGGCGGTATGATGAATGAATGGCGAGAGGCAACTCACAAGGAATTCTTGTCAGTTGAAGATGGGATGGCTGCGGTGACAGATGGCGGAGATTCTGGAGGTGGGATGACGGCAACATGGGTAGAGTGCTTGCTCGGAGATGTTGTGAACCTCAAGCGTGGATATGACTTGCCCCACAGGGTACGGTCAGCGGGAGCATTCCCCGTGGTTTCGTCGTCTGGAGTTACTGACTATCATTCCGAGGCGAAGGTAAAAGGGCCTGGCGTAGTAACTGGTCGATACGGCACGCTTGGTCAGGTTTTTTACATTGAATCCGATTACTGGCCTCTTAATACCAGTCTTTATGTTCAGGACTTCAAAGGGAACGACCCTCGTTTTATCTCATATTTTCTTGGTACTCTGAATTTTGAGTCTCAGAATGCCGCTGGAGCAGTTCCTGGGATAAATCGGAATCATTTGCATGCAATGGATGTCCGGATCCCCTCGCTTCCGGTGCAACGGCGGATTGCGGGCATACTGTCGGCCTACGACGAACTGATAGAGAACAGTCAGCGTCGCATCCGGATTCTGGAGGAGATGGCTCGCGCCCTCTACCGTGAATGGTTCGTCCACTTCCGCTTTCCCGGCCACGAAAACCATCCGCACGTACCTTCTTCCCTCGGTGACATTCCTCAGGGGTGGGATGTGAAGAAGCTCAAAGATGTTTGCCTCCTTACAATGGGACAATCACCCAAGTCCGAATTCTATAATGATACGGGTGAAGGGCAGCCGTTTCACCAAGGCGTTACCAATTTTGGCGAACGTTTTCCGACCGACAGATTGTTCTGCACCGTCAACGGGCGCATAGCAGAAGCGGGGGATATACTTTTTAGTGTTCGTGCACCAGTCGGACGCATGAATATTGCAGACAAGAAAATCATCATTGGACGTGGTTTGTCCGCGATTCGTAACATGGCAGGACATCAAGCGTTTCTTTGGGAGCAGTTGCGCAATCGTTTCACTAAAGATGACATGATAGGTAATGGCGCTATATTCGCGGCTGTGACGAAGGATGACATGCAGGGCATCGAATTGGTCTGCCCGCCAGCACCGCTCGTTTTTGCTGCGACCAAACACTTCGAGCCGATTCACTCCGAGCTCGGAGCACTGACTAAACAAATTCAAAACCTCCGTTGCACGCGAGACTTGCTGCTGCCGCGTCTGCTCTCTGGGCAAATTGTTATGAATAATGAATGAGCAAACCGATTTTTCCAAGCTGGCCAGAGACCTGAGCAATCTCCTTGACCCTCGCGACTACATTTACAATCTCAAGGTTGATTTTGACATTGACTCACAGCTCTTCGCTATCAGAAGCCTCTTGCGTCGCAATCGTAACGCGGACCAATCCATTAGTGACGAGATCAATTCGTTGGAGAAGCTCTCCCGCCATTTAAAAGGAGTTGCAGCGGATCGCGCATGTGATGAATGGGTTGACCAAATATTTTATTCGACTTACCAAGATGCTGCTCATAGTATGTCTGCCGTTGGAATGCTCGCCCCTCTGGTCGAGACAATATTTTATCAATGCTTTCAAGGTATTGGGAAACAGTTTTATCCGGCGATACAACCATTTGGAACCCGTGAGCGCTGGAATGTAGCTCATGGCATTCAGTGGGACTGCCATTTCGTTGTTGTGAAAGGCAAGATACACAACGACCTTGTTAGAGGCATATTTCAATTGTCTGATGCTATTGGGCTCACGTCACTATTTCCTGCAGATTTGAATACAGTGCTTTCTGCCTTGTTCACATATCGCAACAAAATGTTCCATAATGGGTTTGAATGGCCGGTTGATGAGCGTAAGCGCTTTGCAAAGAAAATCAAAGACGATGGCTGGCCAAGTGCTTGGTTCTCAGTTGCTACCACTAACGACAATCCATGGATTTTCTTTATGTCTGATAATTTTATACAACATTGCGACAAAACGATTGAGCTGATTTTAGATGCTATCGGGTGCTTTGTTCGTGACGAATTGCGACCAAAGGGAACAATCCCATGATTATACAACACCAAATTCAAAACCACCATCTGACGCGCGATGTGCTGCTGTCATGCATGCTATTGGGGTAGATAGTATTCGAGAAAACCAAACAAAATCAATAAAAATGGTACATCGTTTCTCAGGAACCCTTGTGGAATTGAAAAGTAAACTGGCGCTATTTGATGCTTCCGTTGGAGATTGGATTGAAGTTAATCAGAATCAACACCAGTTTCACCATAAAGAGGGTGGTGTAATGAATTGGTTTCCTTCAACGGGGACAATTAATTTTCAAGGGAAGCCTGCAAATCGTGACAAAATAGAAAGATTGTTTCTTCTTTCAATTCAATCACTTGCAGTAGAATATCCGGAGAAAGTTGATGACGAAGTCTCTACAGCTTTTTCTCAAACACATGATTTGCAACAACCAGAATTAACAGGTAAAGCACAAGATTCTGAGTCGTTAAAATCTGCTGAATTTTCGTCTGTATTTTTAGAATCTTTTTCAGAATCAGAGTTAATTATCGGCCTAGTTGGTGCTGTTGGGACAGATATGAATGAAGTGATAAGTGTCCTCAAAGATAGATTGACCGTAGTTGGTTATATTACTCATGAGATAAGAGTCTCAAAAGATGTTATTCCTCAATTAGTAACGGTTGATATAGAAAATCAAGATGTTGTATCACGATTCAATCGTTTAATGGATGCTGGAAATGAGGCTCGTAAAAAATCCAATGATAATGGAATTTTAGCTTCTGGAGTTGCGGCTAAAATTGCAATTATTCGAGCTAACGATACCACACCACTGAAGAGAACGGCATTCATTGTAAATTCTTTGAAACATCCTGAAGAGGTACTTCGTCTTCGTCAAATTTATCCAAGGGGTTTTTATTTGTTTGGCATTCATCCTGACGAGCCAGTTAGGTCTTCATTTCTAAAGAGAAAAGGGGTTGGTGACGATAATATAGCACTCTTGGTTGAACGTGATCAGAATGAGCATTTACTTTTTGGTCAAAGGGTCAATGATACATTTCACTTGTCGGATTTCTTTGTTCGTCTGGGGAATAATAAGTTGCAGCTAGAAAATAGCCTGCTCCGAATCTTTGATATTTTATTTGGTGATCCTTACAAAACACCAACATTTGATGAGTTTGCAATGTTTCTCGCATTTACATCATCGTTGCGTTCTGCCGACCTGTCAAGGCAGGTTGGTGCAGTGATTGCACGAGGTGACGAAATACTTGCAACTGGAGCGAACGATTGCCCAAAGTATGGCGGAGGACTTTACTGGCCTCAGCTAAACCCTTATACACATGAGATCGAAGATAAAAAAGATGGGCGTGACTATCAGCGTGGAGAGGATTCAAACAAGATCGAACAACAGAAAATCATTGATGAAATTATTTCAAAGGCAAGCAGTTTTGGCGTCGATCCGACTCTGCTCACAAAAGCATTAGAGCAAAGTCGTATTAGGGATTTAACGGAATATGGTCGAGTTGTTCATGCGGAGATGGATGCACTTCTAACTTGTTCTCGGAATAATACAAGTACTCGTGATGGACAGATTTTTTGTACTACGTTCCCTTGTCATAACTGTGCCAAACACATTATAGCTGCTGGAATCAAGCGAGTTGTTTTTATTGAGCCATACCAGAAAAGTAAAGCGATAGAATTTCATACTGACACAATAAGTGTTGGCTTTAATCCGGCGGATAATACGGTTCATTTTGAACCATTTGTTGGTGTTGGCCCAAGACGATTTTTTGATCTTTTTTCAGTTCGTCTTGGTGATGGTTATCCACTAAAACGGAAGGATAAAGATGGTTTAGTGATTCCCTGGAAACTTGATCAGAGCTCGAAGCTGAGAGTCCAAATGATTCCTGGTTCTTATTTAGATTTCGAAAAAATGGCTCGAAGCCAATTTGAGAAACTCAAAAAATGATACGATTTATTTGATTTAGCTATGACCCATACTTATACAGAATATCGGCTTGCCGAGCAGCCTGTAATCGGGTTGTTCGCAGCGCTTGGCTGGACGAAGGTGTTGGCGATGAAGGGTGCTTTTAGCACCACCGGCACGATGCACCATTTAATGGCAGGAAAGATTGCTGTTACAACACAAATCAGAGCAAACTAACGAATCGGACAAACGGCACCATGTATATCGACCATATCGAAATCGAGAATTTCCGGACTTTTCGGAAGAGCAAAATCACCTTTTGTCATGCAGATCAGGATTTTGTTGCCGCTGGAATGCCTGTGCCGCAACTGCCAAACATGAATTTGCTGCTTGCCAACAACGGTTATGGCAAGACTTCGTTGCTCAAGGCAATAGCGTTGGCTGCCCTTGGCCCTGCGGTTGGAAAATCAGGGATTTATCCTTACTACCTGATTCGTCGGGAGAGTGGCCAGAAGGAGCTGCAACGTGCTGTGCTGAAAGCGGGTTTCAGGGTTCACGAGCAAGACGGTGCTTCTGTCAGCCACATCGAATCTTGCGTTGAAGTCTCTTCCGAGGGTGATTTGGAAATTCTCGAATGGACGAATGGTGATCAAACACCCTGGCATCTTGTTTATAGTTCTGGCTCCGATGCCTTTTTTATGGTTGGTTACGGTGCAACGCGGCGGGTTTCAAAGTCGAACAGGATGGAGCAGAGCGGAAAGTCGTCACCTCGTGCAGCAAGAATCATGGGGTTATTCGAAGATGATTACTCTCTTCGTCCACTCAACACCTGGTTGCCCCGATACAAAGAGAGCAATCAGTTAAGAGGCCGTTATGTGCAGGTGGTGCATTTACTCAACCTGTTGGTGGGCAAGGATAACTGGGCGTTTACCGGAAAGCAGGATAAGGAGGGCGAGTACCTTTATGGGAAAAAAGGGGTAGAAGTTCCATTTCCAGCCTTGTCAGACGGCTATCGTGCCTTTCTTGGCTGGCTGGGTGATTTGTTGTTCCATGTGTGCGAAACCTGTCCATCGGGAAAACAGCTCAAGGAGAACAAGGGTATTGTGATGGTGGATGAGATTGACCTGCACCTACATCCCAAATGGCAGATGACGGTGTTGCAAATGCTGGCGAAGGAGCTGCCGAACATTCAATTCATTGTTACTTCGCACAGCCCGCTGGTTGTCGGCTCTCTGGAGTGGATGAACATCATCGTGATGACGCCTGGTACGAAGCAGTCGAGCACCGCGAAGAGGATTGAGTGGGCGGTGCATGGACTGGATGCTGATCAGGTTTTGTTAACCGACTTTTTTGGAATGGACTCTACCCGCGCACCAGGGAAGAAACGAACCCTCAAAGAGCTGACCTTGAAGGCACGCAAGGGAGACAATGAAGCGGCAAAAGAGCTTCTTGAGCAGATGAGCCGGGGAGTGGAGGCTGTAAAGTGATTGGGTATCGGGTTACACAGGCTCAATTGGAGTCGCTCATTGAAGCGGAGTCTCCGGGTTGGCTGCAAAAGGCCGAATTGCGGACAGCCGGATTTCGTCAGAAGAATTGCTACGAGGAGAGCAGCACGATCTGGAGCGATGTCAAGGCAGTGTTCATGCGCCTGCAGGGTGATTGCAAGTGTGCGTATTGTGAGCGGAAGCTGGAATCAATCGATTTTGGCAAGATCGAGCAGGATGTTGAACATTTCAGACCAAAGGGGCGTATCCGTGCGTGGAGGTTGCCCAAGGCTCTCAAGGAGTTGGGTATCAAGGCGACCGCTGTGCCCGATGAAGAGCGTGGATATTTTTTGCTACCTTATCATTCCTTCAATTACTCCGCAGCTTGCAAACCCTGCAACACGCTGCTCAAGAAGGACTATTTTCCCATCGCAGGTGAATACGATCTTACGGGTGACGATCCGGTGCAACTTCATGTAAAGGAGAGGCCGCTTCTTGTCTGTCCTGTTGGTGATTTTGATGATGCACCGGAAAATTTGATTCGGTTTCATGGAGTGTCACCACAAGCTGTTGCGCAGAATGGGTACAACCGTGAAAGAGCGCTGGTTACGATTGAGTTTTTCAAACTTGATGATGAGGCGAAGAGAAAAAATCTCTTGAGGGAGCGAGCCATTGTCATTATCGCGTTGTATTCGCAACTGGAAAAGCTGGCTGATGGTGCAACGGGTGGTGCCAAAGTTGAAGCGCAACAATTGGTGGATGGCTTTACCTCTCCGAAATCGGCGCACACGAATTGTGCCCGGAGTTTCAGAGATCTTTTCCGGAACAATCGGGCTGAGGCCAAGGCGGTATGTGATCGGGCTTTTCAACTCATCATTTCAATCTCGTAAGCCAATGCCACATCCCTACACCGAAGATCAGCTTGTCGAGCAGCCCGCCATAGGGTTGTTCGCGGAGCTTGGATGGGCGACGGTGTCGGCGTTGGATGAGACTTTTGGTGAAACAGGTACCTTGCAGCGGGAGACGAAGGGGGAGGTGGTTCTGGTGTCGCGGTTGCGTGCGGTGTTGAAGCGGTTGAACCCATCGTTGCCACCTGAGGCCATAACCTCCGCAATGGATGAATTGACCCGCGACCGTTCGGCCATGCTGTTGGAGGCGGCGAACCGCGAGCTCTATCTGCTGCTCAAGGATGGCGTCAAGGTGTCCGTGCCGGATCGCGAACGTGGCGGCCAGAAGACGGATCGGGTGCGGGTGGTGGATTGGGAGCATCCGGAGAAGAATGATTTTCTCCTGGTCAGCCAGTTCAGCGTGACCGGTGCGCTTTACACCTGTAGGCCCGATCTGGTCGGCTTCGTCAACGGTCTGCCGCTGGTGGTCATTGAGCTGAAGAAGCCCGGTGTTGCTGCTCGTGCGGCGTTCGACGAGAACCTGATGCACTACAAGCAGCAGATTCCTTCGCTCTTCTGGTTCAATGCGCTGCTCATTGCCTCGAACGGTACCGAGAGCCGTGTCGGTTCGCTCACGGCGGACTGGGGGCGCTTCTTTGAGTGGAAACGCATTGAGCGTGAGGATGAGCCCCGCCGGGTGTCGCTGGAGGTGATGCTTCGCGGGACGTGCGAACGCTCGCGCCTGCTTGATCTGGTGGAGAATTTCACCCTCTTCTCGGAGCACAAGGCGGGGCTGGTGAAGATTATCGGGCAGAATCACCAGTATCTTGGCGTGAACAATGCCATTGCCTCGATGCTTGAAGCGCGAAAACTGGGGCATGGTCGCGGCGGCGTCTTCTGGCAGACGCAGGGGAGCGGCAAGAGTTTTTCGATGCTCTTCTTTGCGCAGAAGGTGCTGCGCAAGGTGGCGGGAAACTGGACTTTCGTGGTGGTGACCGACCGGGTGGAACTTGACAACCAGATTGCCAAGACCTTCAAGGCTGCCGGTGCGGTAAGCGAAGCCGAGGGCGACCAGTGCCATGCATCGAGCGGTGCCCATCTGCGGGAGTTGCTGCGCGGGAATCATCGCTATGTTTTCACCCTGATCCATAAATTCCAGACGCCGGAGCTGCTCTGTGATCGGCCTGACGTGATTGTGCTCACTGACGAGGCGCACCGCAGCCAGTACGATACGCTGGCGCTCAACATGCGTTCAGCACTTCCCAAAGCGATGTTCCTCGCCTTTACCGGCACACCGCTGATCGCCGGTGAGGAGCGCACCAAAGAGGTTTTTGGCGACTATGTCTCCATCTACGATTTCCAGCAGTCCATAGCGGATGGCGCCACTGTACCGCTCTTCTACGAGAACCGCACGCCGGAGCTGCAGCTCATCAACCCTGACCTGAACGACGATATTTATCGGTTGATCGAGGATGCTGAACTTGATCCGAAGCAGGAAGCGAAGCTTGAGCGGGAACTGGGCCGCCAGTATCACCTGCTGACCCGCGACGACCGGCTGGAGACCGTGGCGCAGGATATGGTGCGTCATTTTCTCGGGCGCGGATTTGTCGGCAAGGCGATGGTGGTCTCTATCGACAAGGCTACAGCGCTCAAGATGCACGACAAGGTTCGGAAGTATTGGGAGCAGGATTGTGAACGGGTGCAGAAGGAGCTGGGGCGTTACGACCTCACAGTGGAGAGGAAAGAGGAGCTGGTGGAGCGCCTGCGGGTTTTGCAGACGACGGATATGGCGCTGATTGTCTCACCGGGCCAGAACGAGATTGAGCAGATGCGGAAGCACGGCCTCGACATTGTGCCGCACCGCAGGCGGATGAACGAGTCGCAGCCGGGGTTGGATGAGAAGTTCAAGGACCCTGAAGATCCGTTGCGCATCGTCTTCCTCTGCGCCATGTGGCTGACCGGTTTTGACGCGCCGAGCTGCTCGACCGTCTATCTCGACAAGCCGATGCGGAACCATACCTTGATGCAGACCATCGCCCGCGCCAATCGCGTTTTTCCCGGCAAATACAGCGGCATGATTGTCGATTACGCGAACGTCTTTGCCTCACTTGAGCGTGCGCTGGCGATCTACGGAGCAGGGAAGGGCGGTGCAAGTCCGGTGCAGGACAAGCAGCAATTGGTTGCGGAATTACGCAAGGCGATTGATGCGGCGACGGCCTTCTGTGCTGCTCAAAGGGTGATGCTTGGCGATATCGAACAGCTCGTTTCCGGCAGCATGGAGCGGTTGAAGCAGATGGATGATGCGGTTAATGCGCTGATTTCACCTGACCCGCTGCGGCGCGAGTTCTTTAGCCACGAGCGTCTGGTCAGCACCCTCTACCGGGCGGTGAAACCCGATCCGGCGGCGCTGGAGTTTGCTAGCCGTGTTGCCTGCCTGGCAACGCTCGGCGAAGCGATCCGCGCCCTGCTGAACCCGAATCCGCCGGATATTTCGCAGGTGATGAAGGCGATCAACGGCCTGCTCGACCTTTCCATTACCGGCCATGAAATCCGCGACTCGGGGCCACCTGCGCTCGACCTCTCCAAGATTAATTTCAAGGCGCTGGCTGCACGCTTTAATAAATCGAAGCACAAAAACACTGACCTCGAAGTGCTCAAGGTGGCCATCCGTGCCCAACTGGAAAAGATGATCAGCCTGAACCGGACGCGGGCCGACTTTGCCGGGAAGTTTGAGACACTGATCGAGAGCTACAACGCTGGAAGCCGCAGCATCGAAGAGCTGTTCGAGGAGCTGCTGAAGCTCTCTTTGAGCCTGAATGATGAGGAACAGCGCCATGTGCGCGAAAACATGAGCGAGGAGGAGCTGGTTATCCTCGACATCCTCACCCGCCCGGCACCGGAACTGAGCACCGATGAACGTAACGAGGTGAAGAAGGTCGCCCGCGATTTGCTGGTCAAGCTCAAGGGGTTGCTGGTGCTGAACTGGCGTCAGAAATCAACAGCCCGTTCACAGTTGAAGCTGGCCATCGAAGATACCCTTGACCTCGGCCTGCCCCGAGCCTATACGCCGGAGCTCTACCGGCAGAAATGCTCAGCGGTGTTTGAGCATGTCTACGAATCTTATCCCGAACGGGATGCCGGGATCTATGCCGAGGCGGGATGAGCGGTATTGTCGTCAGGAAGTTAGCTCAATCCTGAATTTTTTTCCAAGTACAGATGCTGCGCTGGAAAGTGTGGTCAGGGTAAGGCTTGTATCTGTCGCATCAAGCAGGCGGTTCAGCGCAGCGCGGCTGGTGTGCATTTTTTTTGCCATCGATGTTTTGGTGAGCTTCTGCGTTTTCATTTCCTCTGCGATTTGCCATGCAATAACGCGCTTGACGGCCACTGCTGTGGCTTCATCCAGAAGAGCCTCTTCTTCCAGAAAATCATCGAAACTACTGCCAATATTGTTTTGATTCATTGTGTACTCCGCATTCTGTTTTTTGCCAATTGCAGTTCGCTCTTCGGTGTTGCCTGAGATTTTTTAATGAGTGGCCAGCCATATTGTACTGTTTTGATATCTTCACCTATTCTTTTTCGATCGATAGCCGGTAAAGCGCGTAACCAATCACGAACTGGCTCGGTACCACTATCGGTTCTGTAGAATCTGACTTCGAGAGCTGCTTTGTTCATTTTGGAATGTATCAAAATAGATACGACGCGGCAAGCTGTTTTTCAATAAGATCAAGCCAGCCGTGAGATAGTGTTCATAAGAGAGATGCTTTTTAACTTCCTCCTATAAGAGATATTTCATCGTTTACGTATGTAAATTGAATACTTTATTTTCAATCTACATACGTATTTCTCGAAAAGGCAAAATTTTTTCACCTTGTACGTGATGCTGGTGCAAAATTAACTCTTGCATCACAGGACTGAATCGCAGAAGAGAGTTGGCAGGCTCACTCCGGGCATCAGTAGAGTTGGTGCAGCTCAAGCCTGCGCAGTTTAGGAGCCAGCTTTGCTGTGGCAGCGACCACCGCCAGCGTCATTATTCCGCCAAAAATTACTGATGGCACCAGCCCCATGAGGCGTGCAGCAATACCTGATTCAAAAGCCCCCAGTTCGTTGGAGGAGCCAATAAAGATGCCGCTGATGGCAGAGACACGGCCGCGCATGGCATCTGGCGTTACGAGCTGCAAGATGGTTGTACGCATCACTACTGACACTCCGTCGCAGACACCGGAGAGTATCAGCAGAGTCCCGGCGAGCCAGATGTTGACCGATAAGGCAAACGAGATAATACAGAGGCCAAATCCGGCTACAGCTCCAAGCAGCCAGCGCCCGGCATGAAGATTGATCGGATGGCGTGTCAAAAAGAGTCCTGTAACCATGGCTCCTATGGCTGGCGCTCCACGAAGAATGCCCAGCCCTTCCGGACCGTAATGAAAGACATCTTGAATGAAGGCCGGCAGCAAGGCTACCGCCCCGCCGAAGAGAACCGCAAACATATCGAGTGACAGTGCGCCGAGGATAATCTGGTTGCTGAACACAAATCTGAGGCCTCCGGCAATGCTTTTGAAGACAGGTGTACTCTCTGCTGGTGGAGGTTCTTTGACTCGGAGTAAAAGCAGTGCTGCTGCTGCTCCGAGGCTCAGAAGTGAGGCGGCACTGTATCCGGCCGTCTTGCCTGCCCATCCAACCAGTATGCCGCCCAGTGCAGGGCCGATTACCAGTCCAAGCTGGAAGGCGGAGCTGCCGATACCGGATGCGCGACCATATTGCTGGCGGGGCAGAATGATGGCAAAGAGGGTGCTGTATGACGGGCTGATAAAGGCGCGGGCTAAGCCGTTAAAGGCTATAGCGCCGTAGAGCCAGTATAACGGGTTTCCACCTGTCCAGCCGGCCGACACGGCGGTGAGCGTCAGGGCGCTGAGAAAGACCATCACGGAGGAGAGTACTCCGAACAGCCGCCTTGAGTAGTGATCGACCGCGTAACCGGCAAAAAGTGTGCAGGAGAAGTAAGGAATAATCTCGGCCAGTCCTATCAAGCCAAGTGCAAGGGTATCGTGCGTCAGTTCATAAATGTGCCATCCAACAACAACGGCCATCATCTGATAGGCAAGAACAATCAGGATACGAAAAGTCAACAGCTTTAAAAAAGCGTTATTCGATTTGCTCATAAATTTTATGAATGCCCTCTCTCTTGGCAGGACGAGTGCTTTTGGAAATGCTATGAGGATTATTTAATCGCAGCGAAAGGTAGAACTTCGAAGAGCCAATACCATGGAGAATTCTCTGTTGTACCTCTCACTCAGAAGAAAACGCTGACGGCGAGACAACTCTTGGCAGCGAAAAAGTAAACACGGTGCCTCCATCAGGCGGACATTCAACCAAAAAGTCTCCCTTATGTTCATTGACAATGATGTCGTAACTGATACTGAGTCCGAGTCCTGTTCCTTTGCCGACATCCTTCGTTGTAAAGAATGGCTCAAATACACGAGCTCTTATTTTTTCGGGAATTCCCGGACCGTTATCGCCTACTGAGCAAGAGACGGTTTCATTGCTTGCCCATGTTTTGACCTCGATACGTCCACGTTCACTGCTGTTTTGTGATTTGATGGCATGGACGCTGTTGATGATCAGATTGAGGATCACCTGGCTGATTTTTGAGGGATCGCACAGTACCAGAGGCAGGGAATCGTACTGTGTGTCAAGCGCAATAACATCGCGGTATTCGCTTTTTGCAATAACAAGAGCCTCTTCTATCGCGCTGTTGATATCAACTGGTGCGAATGAGCTTTTGCTGTTTTTATAAGAGAACGTTCGCATGCTTCGCGTAATGGTGGTGATGCGATCAACTCCAGTTTCTGATTTTTTAAGGGCAGTTGGTATCGCACTGATCAGGTCGTCAATGTCGATTTCGCGCTCTTTTTTTCTGATCAGCATGATCTCCTCGGCAAGAGAGGGGAGTGTGGCAACTTTCTCGACGATGCGCCGGTAATCATTGACCAGTTCACAAAGATCATTAAAATCATTTTCAAGGTTTTTGCTGTTGACCAAAATAAAATTGAGCGGGTTGTTTATTTCATGCGCGATTCCTGCCGCAAGCTGACCAATCATCTCCATTTTTGCGGAGTGCTGGAGTTGAGCCGCAAGTTTGTTTTTTTCATTCTCAATAATCTTTTTGGCAATGATATCCCATCCTTGATTGGCCAATATCTCTGCCCATTCAATGTCTTTACGATCATAATCCGCAGGCTTGTTGCCGAGTCCCATTATTGCCACTATCTTTTCATTGAGAATGACCGGAACGATCATTTCCCGAATGACTTCAGCATGGCCCTCCGGCATTCCTTTGCGATGCTCAAGCGAGGGATAGTCATTATGGATAACCGATTTTCGTTCTCGTACAGCATCAGCCCATACCCCGGCTTTGTCGAGCGGATAGTGCTGGCCTGCTGCATCCGCTTTACACATTGTTTTAATGGTGTTATTTGACCATGCCTGCAGGGTGAGTGTCGTCTGGTTTTCGTCTACGGAGTTCATAAACCCCATCATACTTCCCGTTATCTTTTCTGCCTCGTCAAGCGTTGCCCTCATTAACTCCTCCACAGAATGGGTTTCAGCCATCTGGAGCAGGCCAAGCCGGAATGCACTGAGCATTTCATGCCGTTTGCGTTCAGAAATATCATGAATAACAAGATGCAAAACCTTTTTACCATCGATTTCGATTTGGTTTCGAAAAATTTCGACATCGATCAGGGCACCATCAGCTCTTCGGTGAAAAGCCAAAACTTGATTTTGCTTAAAAGACTTTTCCTGTATCAGGTTGTTGATGATGACCTCTTTTGGAAGGGTACAGATATCCCACATATACATTTGCTTGAACTCTGCAACAGACCATCCATAATAGTCGGAAGCTGCCTGATTGGCATCAATGATCCTGTATGTTTCACTGTCGAGAAGAAGCTGAAATGCAGAATGGCTGTCAAAGAGTGTCTTGAAACGCTCATTGCTTTTAAGAAGCTTTTTTCGGTTGCGCAACATTGAGATTCCATAGGCCAGATTTTCGGCCAAGTTGCCAAGCAGCTCACTCTCTTTTTCGGAAAAGGCATCTGGGTGTTCAGAGCAGATCGTCAAGGCGCCCAGGACGGTATTGTCAATGTTGAGCGGTAAACTGTGAATAGAGGCGTACCCGCGTTTTTTTGCCTCATTGAGCCATAATGCAAACCGGGGATCCTGGTGAATGTTTATTATGGTAGAGGGCATGCCGGTTCGGATGGCTGTTCCAGCGGGGCCCTGCCCATATTTATCATCAGCCCAGGATATGGTAAGCGCGTTTAAATATCCATCGTCAAACCCCGCATGACTGACAGGATATATGTTTTTTGCTTTATCCTGGCCCGCATACCCGACCCACGCCATCCGGTAACCGCCCTGTTCAACGATGATCGTGCAGATCTTTTGCAGCAACTCCATCTCATCATCGGTATGAAGAAGCGCCTGATTGCAGTTGTTGCTTGCCTGGAGTGCACGACTTATTCTTTCCAGTTCCGCTTCTGCCCGCTTTCGTTCAGTAACATCATGAATGATGGCATGCACAACCGATTTGCCGTCGATTTCGATTTTGTTGCGAAAAATTTCGACATCCCGTATCGAGCCATCAGCCATCCGGTGGTAGCCGCTGAAGGTATTGTGCTGACCGGCATCCACTGATTTAAGGCTGTTTATTATGGCGTCAGGCGGCAGGGTATTGATATCTCGGGTGTACATCTGCTTGAGTGCGTCGAGTGACCACCCATACCATCCCTCAGCTTTTTCGTTGACATCAAGGATCTTTCCTGTATCAGGATCCAGAATAGCCTGTATTGCAGAATGGCTGTTGAAGAGTGTCCGGAACCTTTTCTCGCTTTTTTTGAGATCATTTTCAGCCTGTTTCCGCTTGGTGATGTCATCAATTATCACAATAAAGTACCCCTTTTCAGGGCAATAGAGCATGGTATCAAACCACGATTGCATCGACTCAAGGTAGAACTCAAACCGTTCAGCCACTCCTCTCTCGGCTAATCGGACCTGTTTTTCGATGTACTCCGGATACTTGGTGAATATATCCGGAAAAAACACTGATATTTTTTTACCTACGGAATTATTGATACCGGTCATTCTTTCATAAGCAGTATTGACCTCCAGATGAATAAAATCAACAGCTTTTTCTCCATCATAAATCACCTGCATAGCCACATAGGCTTTTCCAATGCACTCGATAATATTTCTGTGATGACTGCATTTATTGGCAAAAGGCTGGTCATTCAGGCAGGATTCACAAGTTTCCTTATTAAGCCAGGTCGAGAGAGAGTGCATGGGGGTGCCGATTATGGTATTTTCCTGCTATTTCTTTTAAGAACAAGCTGTTCGTGGTTCTTATTCAATTCCGGGTGCGCGGTAAGAGTAATTTTAATCCTGACGTGTCTTCCATGTGCCAAAAAGCTCATAGCATCATAACATCACGAGACTTGCCGTCAAGCGGTTTAGCCGCAGCGAGACTCTCTGTTTCTGTTTTCGTAAGATAAATAAGATAAAAAAACTCTTGTTTTTTTGACGAACAAAACAACAACAAAATCAAGAAGAGCGGAATGTTACCATTATTAATCAGCAAAAACAAATGCAGTTGAAAAGCTTCGGCAGCCGTTCTGGTTTCTGATCAGGGATTCAAGTTTCTCCAGCCTGGTGCCGAGGTGGAATTTGAGCTTGAAAATGAAGGGAAAGGATTGCTGGCAAAGAGTGTTCGTGAAATCCCCTCGTTCCCTTGGGTATAACCAGAAGAACGGTAGCCTGCTCTTGATAAACTCCCTGATTTTGACGATGTTGTTGCTGGGTGAGGTATCCCCCGGAGAACTCGACAAAGAAGCGTTTTACAACAGAATCTTCCTGATTGTAGGGGAGTGACTCCCACATGCTTTCAGGAGATACAAATCCTTCCTGTTATGAATATTGGTATCCCCAAAGAGATAAAAATAAAGGAGAACAGGGTCTCCTGCACTCCTGCGGGTGTTCGCCATCTCGTCAGCGCCGGTCACCATGTGGTTGTTGAGCGTGGAGCCGGCAGCAAAAGTGGCTTCAGTGATGAAAAATATAAGCGTTCAGGTGCCATCATTGCCTCTTCGGCAGAAGAGGTCTGGAAAAATGAGCTTATTGTGAAGGTCAAAGAGCCGCTTGCCGAGGAGTTTGGATTTTTTCGGGAGGGCCAGATACTCTTTACCTTTCTTCATCTTGCCAGTGTGCCGGAGCTTGCCCGTCGTATGATCAAGTCTAAAATAACCGGCATTGCCTACGAAACGGTTGAGCATGGCGGCCGTTTGCCCTTGCTTGCGCCAATGAGCGAAGTTGCCGGAAAAATGAGCATTATCATGGGTGGCTTTTATCTCGCCAGTCATCAGGGTGGTGAGGGCAAACTGCTTGGTGGCCTTCCGGGAGTACTGCCTGCCAAGGTGCTGATTCTTGGGGGTGGCTCTGCCGGGACAAATGCCGCAAGGGCAGCCGCCGGTCTCGGAGCGGAGGTTACGATTATGGAGATCAATCAGGAGCGATTGCGTGAACTCGACAATTTGCTGCCGCCCCAGGTTCATACGCTCTTTGCCAACGAACAGAATCTTGAGGAGATGCTTGCTGATGTTGACCTTATTGTTGGTGCGGTGCTGGTGACGGGTGCAAGTGCGCCGAAACTGTTGACGCGATCGATGCTTCAAAAAATGAAGCCAGGGAGTGTGATTGTCGATATCGCCATTGATCAGGGTGGTTGCTTCGAAACATCACATCCCACGACGCACGAAAATCCTGTCTTTGTAGAAGAGGGGATTATCCATTACTGCGTTGCCAATATGCCCGCTGCTTATCCCCGTACCTCCACTGACGGGCTCACGGGTGCGACCCTTCCTTACATCAGAAGAATTGCGGACCTTGGTCTGGAAAGTGCCATGGTGATGGTTCCCGGACTTTCGGGAGGGCTTAATATATGGAATGGAGTGGTGACCCATAAAGAGGTTGCCCACTCACTTGGCCTGCCTTTTCACGACAACCCCTTTATCTGAAACAAAGAGGCCATCCCGACAACAAAGGGATGGCCTCTGCATTTTGGATTCAGCAATGCACTTGTTTTTCTTTGAGGCTTATCTGCGCTGGATGTGGTTGATGACCTCCGCAAGCCGGTCTATCTCCTCTTTGGTATTGTAGAATGCGAGGGATGGCCGTACGGTGCCCTCAACTCCGAAGCGCCGTAACGATGGCTGGGTGCAGTGGTGGCCGGTACGGACGGCAATGCCTTCGCGGTCGAGCAGTTTGCCGACCTCTTCGTTGGGGAGATTGTTCAGTACAAAAGAGAGGACGCCCACCTTGTTGCGAGCGGTGCCAATCATGCGCAGTCCCGGAATCCCGATCAGGCGCTCGGTGCCGTATTCGGTCAGTTCATGCTCGTATTTTGCAATGTTGTCGAGGCCGATTTTGCGCACATAGTCGAGCGCTGCTCCAAGCCCGATGGCGTCACCGATGGAGGGCGTTCCCGCCTCAAATTTTGCCGGAGCTTCATTGTAGATGGTCTCTTCAAACCGTACGTCCTTGATCATGTTGCCGCCGCCCTGCCATGGGGGCATGAGCTCAAGCAGCTCCCGCTTGCCGTAGACCACACCGATACCGGTTGGCGCAAAGATTTTATGGCCTGAAAAGACAAAGAAATCGGCATCGAGATCCTGCACATTGACCGGGATATGGGCCACTGACTGCGCACCATCAATAAGAACTTTCGCATCAAACCGTTTGGCCAACTGTATCATCTCCCTGACAGGAAGAATGGTGCCAAGCCCGTTCGATGCCTGGGTCAGCGAAACAAACTTTGTGCGTGGCCCGAGCAGTTTGGTGTACTCTTCCATGATAATCTCACCCCGGTCGTTGACCGGCACCACCTTGATGCGTGCTCCTCTCTCATGCGCGACCATCTGCCAGGGAACAATGTTGGCATGGTGCTCAAGGATGGAGAGCACAATTTCATCGCCCGGCTGGAGAAACTTTCGTCCCCAGGTCTGTGCTACCAGATTGATGCCTTCGGTGGTGCCCCTCACATAGATGATTTCCGTAGCAGAGCCTGCACCGATGAATTGCCGGATTTTCTCGCGAGCCCCTTCATAGGCATCAGTTGCGCGCGCGGCAAGGGTGTGTGCACCGCGGTGGATGTTCGAGTTATCGGTGGCATAGAACTGAGCCACAGCGTTGATGACGCTCAGCGGCTTCTGTGTTGTTGCCGCATTGTCGAACCAGACAAGCTGTTTGCCGTGAACCAATTGGCGCAGCACCGGAAAGTCCTTGCGTATGGTGGCTACATCAAACCCTTCAGGCTGATGAATTGGTGCTTGAGGTTCACGCAAAAAGTAATAGGGCTCTTTGGGAACTTCCGGCAGACTGAATGGTACATGGCTGCTGTCGAGTCTCTCTGGAGTCCCGTTTGGCCAGACAGGAGCCGGGGCTTTTCCGGGCAGTTCAGGCGGAGTTGGCGATGAGTGGCCGATAGTTCCCGGGAAGGGAAGGTTTGCAGGTGCACTGTTTCCACTGCGGAGTGCCTGAAAAACACCTTCAAGATCAGGACTTCCCTGTTCCTGTGCGAACGTCTGGTAGAGCTTTGCGCCGTAGCATTGACCGCTTGCAGGTACGCTGGCTGAGCCTGGCAACTCGGGAAGCTGCTCTGGTAACTGGCTGTTGGAAAAAGGCTCAGGGCTGATGCTTTTCGGGTTCAGGCTCTGATGAGCAGTTGAGGTCGGTATGGGCTCCTGGGCTGCCGCAAGAAGCACTTTAAAGGAAAAATCCTCTTCAGAAGGAAGGCCTCCACTCAGTGTGGTAAAAAACGGAGTAATGTTTTCCGCGCCATCCGGTTTTGCCGGCAGGGTACGCTCTATAAACTGGTCGAGTCCGTATGACCCACTCTTATTGTCGGAATAGTTCTGTTGCTCGGTCAGTTTATTGGCGTGATGGCCGAGAGGTTCCTGTTTTTTTTCCCCCGAAAAATCCTGCTGTTGCGGGGTGGTCGGAAAGTTCAAGCCACCCGGTTCATCGGCGAGAACACTTTTATCACGTAAAGTATCTGCCGCAGCAGAGGGTGCACCTGCGGCATCGGTTTCATATCTTGGCGCAGTGCCAGCTTCAGGCAGTTCATTGAAGAGACGGCTTGCAAGCTGCGCAATGAACACCGGGTTCAGTGCTTCGCTTTCCATTCCCGTAATGTTCTCCTGCTTATATCTTCCAGGCATAAGTCACAATGGTAATCTACAGAGAGAGGCTATATGTCCGAAATTGAATCATGGCACTCTCTCTATAGCGGTTAATCGCAGTTTTATTTCGTTTTTGTGCCTAACAAGCGATGCTCGTAATCGTGATAGTAGCCAACCTCAACATTTTCAAGGATAGCCAGAGCATCATCGGTAAGAACGGCCAGCGATGAGTAGAGTGTCAACAGATAGGAGGCGACGCCCAGCTTGTCGAGACCCATCAGTCGAGCAGAAAGGCTTGGGCTGATCTCTCCAGGGATTCCTGCCTGATGCAATCCAACCACACCCTGCTCATTTTCGCCGACACGAACGAGAATAATATTGGTTGTGCCGTGGCCTGATTTGCTGTTCTTGTTGATTTCAAGCTTGTCGCACGGCACAAGCGGCACACCACGCCAGGTCAGGACTGGTGTTCCGAAGAGATTGATGGTCGGAGGAGGAACACCGCGCCAGGTGCATTCGCGCTCGAAAGCGGCAATGGCTTTCGGGTGAGCGATAAAGAAGGCTGGTTTTTTCCACACCTTTGTAAGCAGATCGTCAAGGTCATCGGGGGTGGGTGTGCCATAGCGGGTGCTGATGCGCTGTCCCGGGTCGGCGGAATGGAGCAGACCGAACTCCCGGTTGTTGATAAACTCCCACTCCTGACGCTCTTTGATCCCCTCGATCGTCAGACGCATCTGCTGCTCTATTTGATTGTAGGGTTCATTGTAAAGGTCGGAAACCCTTGTGTGGACACGTACCACGGTCTGTATGGCCTGAAGCGAGTACTCACGGGGTTTGTTGGAGTAATCAACATAGGTTTCAGGTATTTCGATATTTTCCGCAAAACCGGCAATAAGGTCAATGTGCTTTTCGCCATGTTTGTTGACGGTCGAGCGGATTTTCAGGTACTCATCAACTGAAACCTGAAAAGATTCCTTCAGTGAGGGCGATTCCTGGAAGAGCTTTTCGATATCGACACTGGAGAGAGAGAAATAGGAGCCCGGGGTAATGGTGCGGATGGTGACCGACGATGGCTTGTCGGAGACAAGATCCTCTTCGCCAAAGTACTCTCCTTCTGAAAGCAGGGCGATGCGAAGCTCCTCTCCATGAAGTCCCTTGCTTAAAACCTCGACCTGACCGTGTGCAATAATAAAGATTTTATGGCGATCTTCGCCCTCAAGGATGAGGGTATTACCCAGTCCCGTCTCTTCAAGCACGAACTTTCTTGCCAGACTGCTGATGATTTCGTTGTCAAACGATGCGAAGAGAGGAATGCTCTTCAGGGCTTCGGGGCGAAATGATGCGATGCCTCTATGGAAATCAATACCGATGCGCTCGGGTTTCTGCAGCTCTATTTTGGTGCGGTTGACGCGGTAGGTGCCGGAAGAGACATGAACCCACGGGAGCAGCTTTAACAGCCATCTCGGGGTTATGGAGTTCATCTGGGGAGGGGTTTTGGTCGTGTTCGCCAGATTTCTTGCTACGTGAGTTGTTACACTCCGTTGTAACTGACTGTTGGGTTCCTGCTGTGCGTTTGGCATTGTCATGTAATGGGTTAAAAGTTGTCGGTGAACAATTTATTTTGAACACCAAAAACGGCCTTTCTTTTATATAACGACGGGTTCATTTTCAAACTGGTAGAGCAGTGTCGAAAGGTATCGCTCGCCGGTATCGGGCAAAATGACGACAATACGTTTTCCCTTGTTTTGGCTGCGGCGATAAAGGCCAGGGCAATGCCGGTATTACCACTTGTCGGTTCAATAATGACACTATCCTTGTCTATCAAACCGTTTTTCTCAGCATCTTCGATCATTGAAAAACCGATGCGATCCTTGACACTTCCACCAGGGTTGAAGTATTCGAGTTTCGCAAGAATTGTGGCCTCAGTATTATGTTCACGGCTGAAATTTTGGAGATCAAGAAGAGGGGTGTTACCGATAAGATCGGTCAGCTTTTTTGCAATACGTCCCATGAGCTCTGATTCGTTTTAGAGGTGTTGTTTGTTTTTTTTGTCACAATTGTTAACAATTTTATGGTGAACTTTATTGTTTTTATTTGGAATTTCCTAATCATTTTTTTCTGAACGCTTTCGTTCCATTCTATTGTTTTTCTGCGTTTTGCCCTTTGCCTGTGATGCGATCAAAACTTGAAAAAATCGCTTTGTAAAGTGGACTAAGAATGGTAAATTTTCGCCGGATTGACTGGTGAGTCTGCAGCGAGTTGCATTTGTTTTATTTCAATGCAGACAAGCGTCCCTGACCAGGTGTTGAAAAAAGACCATAAGTTCGATGCCTCTCCTTTCTGTCTTGATATCAATGCCGGGTTTTGTCAACGTCCAACTCAACGGATATGGATTTTTTTTCCCTTCTGTATTTCCGGTTTAAAAAAGTATGGAAATCGGTTCGTCTCTATCTGGCAATTGCCGGCCCTGGCCTTGTCGTGATGATTGCTGATAATGATGCCGGTGGAATTACTACCTATGCGGCAACAGGTGCTAAATATGGTTACCATCTGATCTGGTTTCTGCTTATTCTTATTCCTGTTGCTTATTATGTGCAGGAGATGACGGTGAGGTTGGGAGCGGTGACTAAACGCGGACATGCTGAGGCAATTTTTGAAAGTTTTGGCGCTTTCTGGGGTTGGTTCTCTCTTCTTGACCTCATGATTGTTGACTGGTTGACACTGGTTACTGAATTTGTGGGGATGACTGCCGCGTTGGGTATTTTTGGAGTTCCTGCTTGGTTGACGGTGATTTTGGTTGTTCTGCTCATGAGCGTCATTGTGCTGAACGGCCGATACTGGACATGGGAGAAGATTGCACTGGGATTTTGCCTTCTGAACCTGATCTATATTCCGGCGGCATTTATGGTCAATCCCTCACTTTCAGATATCGTCGGTCAGGGGCTTATCCCCAATCTTCCCGGAGGCCTCAACAATGAGCTCTTTTTCCTGCTCATGGCCAATATTGGTACTACTATTGCGCCATGGATGCTCTTTTTTCAGCAAAGCTCAGTCGTTGACAAAGGGTTGCAGGAAAAAGATATCAAAATGGGTAAGATCGATACCTTTATAGGGGCTAATATTACGGTTGCCATTGCGATTTTCATTGTAATTGTAACAGGTACTTTGCTTAATGGGGCTCCCATCGATGATGCTGCCACAGCAGCCAGAATGCTGATGAAAACGAACCATTATGTGGGCGCTTTCATGGCCATAGGTCTTTTTGATGCCGGTCTGCTTGGGGCAATCTGCATATCGTTGGCAAGTTCCTGGGCCTTTGGTGAAATTTTTGGATGGGCTCACTCTCTCAATACCAAGGTAAAGGAAGCTCCCTGGTTTTACATCTCCTTTTTCATTACCCTGGCCACTGCCGGTGTTGTTCCCCTCATACCGGGAGCGCCGCTCGTGCTCATCACCCTTTTTGTCCAGGTTGTTGCGGTCACGCTTCTGCCTGCGGCGCTGGTGTTTTTGATTCTTTTGCTCAACGACAAAAAGACAATGGGTGAGTATGCCAACACTCCATTGCAGAATATTGTCAGCACGACTATCGTTGTCGCAATTATCATACTTTCGACGATGTATGGTGTCAGTGCACTTTTTCCAAACCTTTTCCAGTAATTGAGGATATCAGGCCATGAGGATGATCAATCAGTTTTTCACCAAGATTCGCGAGATTAACCAGCGTTATTCAAAGCCAACAGTCGAAATGTCGCGGGCGGTCAAAATCTCTTTGACGGTGCTCCGGGTTTATCTCTTTCTTCTGGTGGTGTTGATGATCTACAAATTTATAACGGTTATCAAGGTTGTCTAAAAGGGAGATACCAATGGTTACAATACTGGAACGCGAATTTTTTCTGAGTGAGATTGTCGGGCGCCGCATCTACCTGAAATCGAATTCAATTGGCAAGCTTAAAGATGTTGTCATACAGGAGAATGCGGGAAAAATTCCGGAGGTGACCCATATACTGGTTCACCGTCCCTATGGTGATCCTCGCCTTTTGATTCCCTGGGAGAAAATCACCCTGATATCAAATACTGAGATTGTTGCGGACATTTCCAGCACCGAAGGGTACGAACTGAACCCGCTTGACAACCATATTTTCCTTAAAGACTACATCCTTGACAAGAAAATTCTTGATATGGATGACCATGAGGTTGAGGTAGTCTATGATGTAAAACTGCTCTTTCAGAACGAAAAGCTTTTTGTCAGCGAAGTAGATTTTAACCGTTTTCGCATCCTGAGAAGGATGGGTTTTAAAAAGCTGGCCAACTATCTTGCCCGGTATAAGGAGGGGTCCAGCATTTCATGGCTCTATGTTCAGCCGCTGCCCGAAACCATTGGAAGCTTTGAGGGTAATGTGAAGCTCAATGTGCTCAAGGAAAATATTAATGACATCCATCCTGTTGATCTTGCCGATATTCTTGAAGAGTTGGAGGGGAATCAACGACTGGCGGTCTTCAACGAAATTGAGCCGGAACTGGCCTCAGATACTCTCGAAGAGGTTGAACCAAGGGTGCAGCGTGAGCTGATCCGCTCCATGGAAAAAGTGCGGGCAGCCGGATTGATCAACGAAATGAGCCCCGCACAGGTTGCCGGAATCCTCTCGATACTGCCTGCATCAGATGCCGACGAGATTATCGAATTTGTTGATAGTGAAAATAAGCAGAGGGTACAGCAGATCATCGACCAGCATGATGAAAATATCATGCTCTATTCTACCCAGAAAGTGATCAAGCGGCCTGTCGAGACTGTTGTCAAAGATGTCATAGGGAATTATCGTGCTGTTGCCGGGGATATGGATGTCATCATGTATGTCTATGTCGTTGATACAAGCAACACACTGCAGGGGGTTGTCGATATCCGCGAGCTCATTGAGGCCGATCCAGATCAGACACTTGGTGAGATTATGACAGACAGTCTTATTACGCTGAACCCGGACGATACGCTTCATGATGCTGTTGACATGTTTTTCCGTTACTCTTTCCGGGCAATCCCAATCACTGATGACAATGATTGTCTGCTTGGTGTTGTCTCTTTTCATGATATCAAGGGTATCAAGCCCCGACTGGATTAACTGCCGTACAAATACTTGATGTGAATGGCTTTAAGGCAGGGCAACTTGTCGGGCACCTGCACCTCAATCCAGTAAAAAACATCCCAAAGATCTTTATCGAGGCATCCAGCCATCTGACTGATGCTCGTATGCTTCTTCTCGCGCTCGCTGCATGTTTATACTCTTCCATGCGGTTTGTTGAGGCTTATGGTCTATGGTTTGCAAGGCGCTGGGCGGGAATGGAATGCCTTGTTGAGCGGATTCGTTTATTTGCCGATTGAATTGGACGAGTTTGTAAAAAGTGTTACCTGGATCAAAATGGTGTTTATCTCAATCAATCTTGTTATCGCGTTTTACATGGTCGTTATGCTCAAGCGAAATGGAACAAGGCCGGGTAAGAAAAAAAGAGGTTTCGATGCTATTGGAGCAGACGTGTGTGCAGGGAGTCAGTGTCTTTTTTGCGTAGTGAAGTTGCGAAGAACGCAATAAAAAAACATGCCAAGAAAAAGAAGAAAATTATTAGGAAATTTGGAGCAAAAAAGGTAAAAATCGAGACACATGTTGCTCCTGCAGAAGTCAAGAAAGGCTTCGACTCTGAAAAAAAGCATAAAAAGGAATGAGCTGTGTTTGATTATGAGAAGAACGATGACTATGGATGGCCGTTACGCTCATCTCTTTTTTGTAGGGATCGGCCGCTTCATGGGAAGCTGTCCCCTTCATAATATTTTATCAATCGTTCAGGGTGCTTATGTGTCACTTGAATATCAGGCGTTGTTAACCCGGCCAGTCCACCACTTATAAAATCAACATAATGAATCATTCCAAAAAATATATGAGCGTTTCATATCGAGTCATCACGGCGGTAGTCTTCTCTCTGGTGTTGCTTGCTCATCCATTATTTTCGGCACAGGGAGCCGACAGAGTTGGTGTCGTCGATTCCGGCAAAATCCTGCGACAAATGCCGGAAACGAAACAAGCGGAAGCAACTTTGCAGGCAGCGACAATTCCTTTGCAAAAAGAGCTTGCGCGCATGAATCTGGACATGAAGAACGCAATTGCCTCCTATGAGCAGCAAAAAGGTTCATTGGCCATGGCGGCAAGGACAGAAAAGGAAAAAGAGCTGAGAACCAAGGCGCAAGCCATTCAGAAATACCGACAGACCAACAATGGCGTTCTTGAAAAGAAAAAAAAGGCACTCTTTCAGCCCATTCGTCAGAAAATATTGGCGGCTGTTCAGTCTATTGCGGAAAAAAACGGGTTTTCTGTGGTGATTGAGAAAAGCACAGCATTATACTTCTCAGCGGATCATGATCTTACCTTACAGGTGATGACCCAGTTGCATGTCAAGTAGGTCGCCAGGGAGAGTTCCGATGATCATCGCAACTCTCCCGTTACATTTATTTGTACAATCAAGTGTGTTTGATGTCAAAAACGAACCACTCTTCTGACGCGGCTTCATGCACAAAAAACCATCGATCATCATACCGCAATAATGCTAAAAAAAAGTCTGCTTCTTCTTGTTCTTGCATTTTGCTTTGCCGTACCCGCATTTGCCCGAAATGTTGCCAGAATAAACAAACCAGCCCCGATTGTTGTTGCTCTCATGCCGACGGCTGTTGAGGCAGAGGCCACTAAATATATTGTGCAAAATCTTGTGCAGAACCATTACCGAAAGGTGGCTATCGATGATTCCCTTTCTCAACAGATATTTAATCGATATATCGACGATCTGGACGGCAGCAAAAACTATTTTTTGGCAAGCGAGGTCGAACGTCTCCGTCATGTTTACGGCAGTCGTATTGATGATGAATTACTTGCAGGCAAGGTAAATGTTGGTTTTGCTCTTTATAACTCTTTTCTTCAACGGGCCAGGGAGAAAATGCGGTTTATGAGGGTCGCCGCCGATACCGTTCATTTCAATTTTTCAACGCCCGAAACTCTTGACCTCAATAGCAAAAGCGATCCATGGCCTTCCGACCTGCATCAGTTAACCGATTTGTGGCGCAAAGAGCTGAAATACCAATGGCTCAATTTGAAATATTCCGGAGAAAGTGATAAGACCATTCGTGGAGCCCTTGCCAAAAGCTATGCAAGCCGGTTGAGGCTTCTGAACCGTCAGAAGCCGGAAGAGGCCTTCCAATCCTATATCTACGCTCTGACAACATCGTTCGATCCTCATACAAGCTATTTCTCTGCGGACGAGTACCAAAACTTTCAGATTGATCTCAGTCGTTCGCTTGAGGGGATTGGCGCCAAATTGCAAACGGAAGGGGAGTATACCGTTGTTTATGAGATTATTCCCGGAGGTCCTGCTTTCAAAAATAACACACTGAAAAAAGGCGATAAAATTATTGGTGTCGGTCAGGGAAAAACGGCCGTTATTGTTGATGTCACTGGTTGGCGTATCAATGATACCGTAAAACTGATTCGGGGGAAAAAAGGCACTTTTGTCCGCCTGAAAGTCCTTCCCGCAAGTCAGGGGGGCAGGGGTGGTGCAAAAATAGTCGAACTCTTGCGTGACAAAATCAATCTGGAAGAACAGGCAGCGCAGAAAAGTGTTATCAGTCAGAACGGTCGAAAAATCGGTGTTATTACCATACCATCCTTTTACCTTGATTTTGAAGGTGAGGCGCAGAATACGGGCAATTATAACAGCACAAGCCGTGATGTCAATCGTATTCTGAATGAACTGAATGCAGAGCATGTCGATGGTATTATCATGGATCTTCGAAACAACGGCGGGGGATCGCTTGAAGAGTCGGTGAAAGTGACAGGCCTGTTTATTCCATACGGCCCAGTCGTCCAGGTCAGCAATGCTGGTGATGGAAAAACGGTACTTAAAGATGAAGACAGCAGGGTGATGTATAGCGGACCGCTTGCAGTGCTTGTTAACCGTTATAGCGCATCAGCTTCCGAGATTGTCGCTGCGGCGCTTCAGGATTATGGTCGCGGAGTTATCATCGGAGAGAGAACGTTTGGCAAGGGAACCGTTCAAGACCTCATTAAACTTTCAAGACCGGATACTTTTTCGGGAAAGCAGCCTGAGCTCGGAGAGATGACGCTCACTGTTGCAAAGTTTTACAGAATTACCGGAGGCAGTACCCAGCATAAAGGGGTTGAGCCCGATATTTTTATGCCATCCATGATCGACGGGACAACTATCGGTGAGGATACGTATACCAGTAGTCTGCCATGGAGTACCATTTCACCATCATTGTATCAGCCCGCGGCAGAGGTCAGTCCGGATGAGATTGGCCGGCTTCGCCAAAAATTTCAGGAAAGATCATCGAAGGATGCGCTATACCAGTCCTATCTGCATGATCTTGATACCCTTGACCTGATCCGAAAGAAAAAGGCTGTCTCTCTTGAGGATTCAGCGTTCAAATCAGAAACGGAAACGATGAAACGGATTATGCAGCCGTGGGTGATGGAGAGCGATGCGACAAGGAAAGATACGAACAAAGATGTGCTGCTCAGCCAGTCGGCAGCAATTGTTTCTGATATGGCAGGATTCAAGGCAGTAACGTCGCCATTGAATCATTTGCATCACTGAGCACGATACTTGAAAGAGGATTGAAGGGTGTAGCAAGATATTTTTGCAAAAAAGCGTTAAGCGACTACCTAATGAAGCTCTGCCGGTAACGATGTTTCTGACCGGTATTACGGTGAATTTATAAAACCATTTTTTCTGCAATAGTGCTTGAGGGCGTTGTGCTGTAGTGATTTTTTCATCGACCCATAAAAACATTACGTCATGCCACCTCTATCGACAACAAGTTCAACTGTTTTTGGCGCGGCTCTTCTTTCGGCCGCGCTTGCGTTTCCCTTGCAGTTGGTCTATGCGGACATGGCACCTGAACGGGGTGTTGTCAGCATGAAATACCTGAATTATCTGGATAGTCAGTCAGCCGACTCACCCTTAACAGCCAGTTTGTCGAGCAGGGATCGAATTGCTGTAAACGCACTCTCTTTCAAGGCTCTGATGCCCGTTGCCGGTGAGTGGTCTGTAGGTGTCACATTCATGGAGGATTCTGTTACCGGAGCATCACCGGCTTATCACTCTTCAGGTTTTCCTGCGAGTAAAAGCGACGCCAAATCGGGGGCGTCAGGGGAGCTGCGTTATGCTGTTGATATCCAGCTTACACGGTACGTTCCACAGGGAAGCATTACTGCAGGTACAAGCTATTCGACTGAGTCCGATTATGTTTCGCGCAGTTATTCCCTTCAGGCAAGCCTCTCTTCTGAAGACAAGAATACGACGCTTACCCTTGGGGGAAGTTTTAACAATGATAGCATCGAACTTGACAAGCCGAATGTTGTTCTATCAAAACAACAGATTCCTGATGAGAAAAAGCAGATTGTGGCAGGATTACTTGGTGTTACAAGGGTGTTGACGAAGAAGGATATCGTTCAGTTTAATCTGGGGTACTCCAGCGGAAGTGGCTATTTCACCGATCCCTACAAGGATCCTGACAACAGGCCTCGGGATCGCAACAGTATGACCGCATTGGGCCGATGGAACCACCATTTTGACAGCACCGATGGCACCGCACAGCTTTCGTATCGTTATTATGCCGATACCTTCGGTATCCGGGCACATACCCTTGAAGCCGAATATGTTCAGCCTCTCCAACATGGCTGGACTCTCGCTCCCTTGCTTCGTCTCTATACACAAAGTGAAGCTGACTTTTACTTTACCGTTGCTGAAGAGCAGGTCAATGGAGATGGAACACCGAAACCACCAACCAGCGGAGCCTATTATACAGAGGATCAGCGCCTTTCAGCCTTTGGCGCACTCACTTTTGGGCTGAAGGTGAGCAAACAGTTGAATCAGGATTGGCTGGTTGACCTGAAATTTGAAAAATACCAGCAGCGAGATGAGTGGAATTTAGGTGGTTCCGGCGATCCCGGCGTGGCAACATTCTGTGCAAGAACAATTCAGATCGGTCTCTCCCGCAAGATTTGACTCACACAGCCCCTCTACAAAAACGTTAAACGACTTTTCGTTCACCGTAGTAACGCTCAATACCTGATGCTATTGCTGTCGTGGCTCCGATGTGTTTTTGAACAAATGCTGCGGCCTGCATTCCGCTCTTTTTTCTTTGTGCGCCATCGGTAGTAAGAGTTTTCAGCGTTTCGGCAAGCTCCTTTTGATCGTGAATAACGGTGGCCCCGCCTGCTGCAACAAGTCCTTCCGCTTCGGGAGAGTTGTGGTAGCGGGGCCCGAAGAGTACCGGAATGCCGTGGACTGCCGGTTCAAGAGTGTTATGCACATTGACTCCGAAGCCTCCTCCTACGTAGGCAATTGAGGCGATTGCATAGAGCTCTGCCAAGTAGCCAGTCTGGTCGATGACGAGGATCTGCCGTTCCGGATCGTATGTTTCATTCAGGGCCGATATCGCCATAAAATCAAGAGATTGGTTTTGCAGCTCCCGGTAGAGCTGTGACATCTTTTCGGGGTTTACCTCATGCGGCACCAGAAGAAGTGCCGGGCGTTCATCAAGCTGATTCCAGACGGGCAGCAGCAGCAGCTCATCTTTTTCCCAGACACTTCCGGCAATCAGTACCGTACGGTTATTAAAGAGAGGTTTCAGGTGAGCAACCCTCCCCTGATTGCGGCTCCGCAGAAAGACCTGATCAAACCTCGGGTCGCCTGCGGTTTCTGCCTGCTGGCACTTGAATATCTGTCGAAAAGCAAGCGTATCCTGTTCTGATACGGTATAGATATGGTCGAAAAGGTAAAAAATGCTCCGATAAAAACCCTTCAGCATGGGGTTGAAGTATGCGGAGCTTTTTTGGAGTACAGCCGCGGCAAGAATCAGCTTTGTGCCGCATCTTTTTGCTTCAAGGAGATGGTTCGGCCAGAAGTCGTAGCGCATGAGCAGAAGCAAGTCGGGCCTGATGAGCGAGAGCAGGCGTTTTGCGTTGTTTTTGGTGTCGGCGGGCAGGTAGAAGACTGCGGCAGCATCCGGAAAGTTTTGCCGGGCATTGTAGCCTGAATCAGAAAGAAATGAGATAAAAAGAGTGATATCCTGGTGCTTTTCTTTCAGTGCGGCAATGATTGGACGCGCTTGCTCAAATTCGCCGACCGAAGCTGCATGTACCCATAACCGAAAAGAAGAGGGGGGAAGTTTGCGGATTTTTTGTTCCAGCTCTTCAAGCAGCCCTCTCCTTACACTGAAAAAAGTTCGGAGCTTGGGGTGCAATGGACTGAAGAGTTTTGTTATACCCAGAAGCAAGGGAAAGAGCCGCGTGTAAAAGGAGAGGGCAAAGCCATTCATAACCATAGTATTTGTCGAAAAAGAATCTGAAGGTAATAAAAAGTCAACCGCTGTGCAGTGCCTCGCTTCTCTTTTTGTGAAAAAGTTGTAACATATATAGACTCCTTGGTTTTTTATAACAAGATTTATCAATAATCTCATGATAAGCAGGTATTGGATTGTTGGTTTGCTCGTTCTGTTCTGTTCGGCCTCTCCTCTTGTCGTTTCAGCGGAGAGCCGCTCTCATGAGGATTTTCATACTCCGCCGCCGGGCAGTGCCGAGCGAAGGGTGGTGCTTAATCTCTTGCGTGCGAAGATCACAGAACTTCACACGCTTGATGTGGTGTTTGTGGTTCAAAGGATGGAGATGTCAAAAGGGTGGGCGTGGGTGCATACCCTTCCGCGATCAAGGGATGGGCGTAGCCGTTACGAGGATTTTTTTGCACTTCTCCACCAGCAGAATGGGAGATGGAGGATAGTAGAGATCCCATGCACTGAACCTGATAATCCGGAGTGTGTCGATAGTCCAGACTATTTTCGTCGTCTCAGGCAGCGTTTTCCGGCAATGCCTGATTTTCATAAATAAATTCGCCTTTGGTAAAAAAAAATGATACATTGCAGACGTTTTACATGCGTGGTATAATATGCTAAGAAAGGACGCAAGGAAATCAAGTGGTCGGTGGTGACCGGTAGTTTCCAGCGTTTGTGACGATACGATGGTACTCAGCTTGTCTGAAGTTGCCCGGGTGTTTTCGGTTGATGAGAACTCTTCTTCATTTTTTTCTTTCCTGCATTGCTGCCACTCCTGCCTCCTACGAGGCTCTTTTTTATCAATGTTCCGGAAAAGGAAAAATACAATGAAAGAACAGCAATTATTGCCGAAGGATTTCCTCGGCCTTCAACTCGCAGAGCCCTTAATGAGGGCACTTGCAGATGTCGGGTATGAAAACCCTACTCCAATTCAGGCACAGACAATTCCCCTTATTCTCAGTGGACGTGATGTTCTTGGGCAGGCACAGACCGGCACAGGAAAAACGGCCGCTTTTGCCCTGCCAATTCTCTCCAATATTGATCTTGATCGTGCCGAACCTCAGGCACTTGTGCTTGCCCCGACAAGGGAGCTTGCCATACAGGTTGCCGAGGCATTTCAGCGTTACGCCGAACATCTCAAGGGTTTTCATGTTGTCCCTATTTATGGTGGTCAGGATTACGGTATTCAGCTTCGCATGCTTCGGCGTGGAGTGCATGTTATTGTCGGTACACCTGGTCGCGTTATGGACCACATGCGTCGCGGCTCGCTCAATCTCACTTCGCTGAAATGCTTGGTGCTTGACGAGGCCGATGAAATGCTCCGCATGGGATTTATTGACGATGTTGAATGGATTCTTGATCAGACACCAAAAGGTCGCCAGGTAGCACTTTTTTCGGCAACCATGCCCACGGTCATTCGTCGCATTGCCCAGAAGTACCTGAACAACCCTGCAGAAGTGACCATACAGACAAAAACCACAACGGTTGACACCATTCGTCAGCGTTACTGGATTGTCGGTGGAAGTCACAAGATCGACATTCTGACAAGAATTCTTGAAGTTGAGCCATTTGACGGAATGCTCATATTTGTGCGCACAAAAACCATGACGCTTGAACTTGCCGAAAAACTTCAGGCAAGGGGATATGGCGCTGCTGCTCTCAACGGAGATATGCCTCAGAGTCAGCGAGAACGCACGGTTGAGCAACTCAAAAACGGAGCGTTAAGCATTGTTATTGCAACCGACGTTGCGGCGCGAGGACTTGATGTTGAACGCATCAGCCATGTGATCAATTACGATATTCCTTCCGATACCGAATCTTATGTGCACCGTATTGGACGTACCGGACGTGCCGGACGCACCGGCGATGCCATCCTGTTTGTCTCTCCAAGAGAGAAAAACATGCTCTACTCCATTGAACGGGCAACCCACAGCCGCATTGAGCTGATGGAGCTTCCGACAACGGAGGTGATCAACAACAAGCGGATTGCAAAGTTCAACCAGCGCATTACTGATACCATTGCCGCTGAAGACCTTGGATTCTTTACAAACCTCATTGAGCAGTACTGCCATGAGCATGATGCGTCACCCATTGAAGCTGCTGCTGCGCTTGCCGCAATGGTTCAGGGAGAAACGCCACTGCTTTTATCCAACAAACCTGAAAAAAGGTCTCACGACGATCGCGATGGAGCTGGCAGAGATCGCGGTTTTGACAGAGAACGGAGTTCAGAGAGGGATCGCGGCCCGGCGAGGAGAAAAAGCAAGGGAGAAACCTATGGCGATGAGGGCAAACAGAGGTACCGTCTTGAAGTTGGCAGTGAGCACGGTGTGAAAGCGGGCAATATTCTTGGCGCTATCCTCAACGAGGTGGGTCTTGATCCTGAATCGGTCGGCCATATTTCGATCAACGACAGTTTCAGCACCGTCGAATTGCCGCAGGGTATGCCAGACAATGTTTTTCATGAGCTGAGAACCGTCAGGGTCTGCGGTCGTCAATTGAGGTTGAGCAAAATGGAAGATGAGGAACGCGAGTCGCCCTACGGTCCTAAAAAAAGTTTTAAAAAGCCTTTTAAACCGGCAGGAAAAGAGACCGCATTCTTTACCGGCGCCAAAAAGAAGCGCAAGGGTTAAAAATCCCCGAGTATTATATTTTTATTCAGGCGGGGAATTGTTTCCCCGCTTTTTGTTACCCAAACAGGATATCATGTCAGGTACTTCGTTCAAAGAGCTTGTTCCTATTCTTCAAACCGCAATCGGCCCGATGATTCTCATCTCTGGTCTCGGTCTTCTGCTTCTTACGATGACCAACAGGCTTGGTCGTATTATAGACCGCTCCCGTTCACTGCTCGACAATCTTGAATCCTATCCTGAGACCTACATTATCAGGATAAACAAGGAGGTTGCCATTCTTTGGAGACGGGCGCGCTATATCCGTATTTCCATTCTGCTTGCCTGTATGACCTGCCTTGGAGCCTCCATGCTGATCATGATGCTGTTTCTCAGTGCGCTTATCAATATCGATTTACCGATGCTCTTGTCGGCGATCTTTATTTTCAGTATGCTCTGCCTCAGTTTTTCTTTGCTCTTTTTCCTTGCTGATGTGAACATGACCTTGTCGGCCCTGAAAATAGAGATGGAGAGCCATGACAAGAAGAGGCTCATCATCGAGACAAAGGGATATTGAACCCCGCCATTGCTCACCCCCTCGGATGAAAGCTTTTGTGCACCTCTTTGATGAATGAGCGGTCGATATGCGTATAGATCTGTGTGGTGACGATTGAGCGGTGTCCGAGCATCTCCTGGACAGCGCGAAGATCGGCACCACCCTCAAGAAGGTGGGTGGCAAAGGTGTGGCGAAAGGTATGCGGGCTGATATTTTTTTTAATCCCGGCCATGATGGCATATTTTTGCACCATGGTAAAGAGGGCCATGCGTGAAAGTTTTATGCCGCGCGAATTGAGAAAGAGATAATCATCAGAGTTGCGCTGCACCAGTACAAGACGAAGTTCCGACTGATATCGGCGGACCCATGCGACGGCGGAACTCCCTACCGGCACAAGCCTCTCTTTTGACCCCTTGCCGAAAATCCTCACAAAACCTGCATCCAGATAGAGGCTCTGCTGCCGGATATTGATAAGTTCACTCACCCTGACGCCCGTTGCATAAAGAAGTTCAAGCATCGCCTTGTCACGCAGATCATATTTGCCTGGCGGGTCTATCGCCTCCGGGGCCGCGAGCAGGCGCATGGTCTCCTCAACCGTCAGGACGCTCGGCAGGTAGCATCCTTTTTTTGGTTGATGAACGTTTTCTGCCGGGTTTGAGACGAGTGCGCGTTCGAGCACCAGGAATTTATGAAAGGAGCGGATCGCGGAGATGTTCCTCGCTATTGAGCTTGCTTCGAGGCCAATGTCATAAAGCTCGCCCACGAACTCCTCGACATGCTGGTTTGTGATCTTCTCCATGGCTATGGAGCTCCGTTGCATGAAGAGGAGGTAGCGCTTGAGATCGTTCTGGTACGATTCCCGGGTGTTGGTCGCAAAATTGCGATCAATGATCATATAATTCAGGAAACTCTCAAGAGCGCTCTGGTAGATATGACGCAGCATCTCCATCTCTTTACCCTTTTGTCTTGCGCAGTCGCTGGCAGAAGCCGCCATCAAACCCCGGATGCTCGCCTGGCAGGGTAAGGAGTGCGCCACACCCTTCGTCGTCGTGCCGAAATGGTTCCGGAACACTCTCTCCTGCCGGGTCAGCAATAAAATCGGGGTGCCGCCGCAGAAATGAGTAGATCTGCAGGCTGTTTTCTTCAGGCTCGATGGAGCAGGTCGCATAGACCAGAATACCATCCTCATCAAGCAGTTCCGCGGCATGATCGAGCAACTCCGCTTGCAGTATTTGAAGCTCAAGAAGAGTTTCCTGGCTCAGTTTCCATCGAAGTTCAGCTCGTCGCCCAAGCACTCCGGTTCCCGAGCAGGGAGCGTCGAGCAGGATGGCGTCGGGACGGATGTCGGGGGTAAAGTTTCGGGCATCCTCCGCTACGGTTCGGATAATGGTGATGCCGAGAGCTTCGGCGTGAGACTCTGTTTTGGCAAGTTTCTGTTCATAGCGGTCAACGGCGGTAATCTGACCGCTATTGTTCATCAACTCAGCCATAAAGGTGGCTTTCCCTCCCGGTGCAGCACACAGGTCGAGCACCTTGCTGCCCGGAGCTGGATTGAGCAGCAGGCAGGCAAGGGCCTGTGTCGGGTTCTGGACGGTGAGGCGTCCGTTGAGCACTGCGGGTTCAAAAGAGCTGAAATCCTTTGAAAGAAAGAAGTTCTCAATGCCGCACTCTTCGTGTGTAGCGACCGCCATTGCCGGGTCGGAAAAAAGCGGCCCTTCTGCGCTTTTCAATCGGTTAATCCTGAATCCAAAAGAGGGAAACTGGTTGTTGTAAATGAGCGTTGCCTCACACTTCTCCCGTCCGTAAGCCTTGATCCACCGGTCAACGAGCCACTGCGGGTGTGAGTACTTGACAGCGAGCTGCTCTTCAGCGCTTTTTTCTTTCAGCCACTCTTCAAGGGTGACGTTCTCCGGGGTAATTTTTCTCAAAACGCCGTTGACCAGTTTCGACATCCTCTCTCCCTTATATTTTCGGGCGAGTTTTACGCATTCGTTGACGGCCGCCCAGTCGGGAACCTTGCTGAGAAAGAGGATCTGATAGGCTCCGAGGCGGAGAATATTTTTCATGACCGGCGCGGCCTTTTCAAGATTATGGTGGTAGAATCGCCCGATAATGAAATCAAGCTGAAGCCGGTAGCGCAGAACTCCATTGACCAGCCCTGTGGTGAGTGCCCGGTCAATACGGTTCAGTACAGAGTGCTGCAGAGCGTGGTGCAGGATCTGGTCAGATCGCTCTTTTCCGGTTTCAAGTGACTGCAGGACTTGCAATGCCAGTTCTCGTGCGGTGGTCATGGGTAATCATTAAAAACAATTAAAATACTTTGGCCCTTCAGGCTGTTTGTAAAATACTATTCCCTGTTGTAGATTAATCAGACTAAATGTTCTTTTCAAGATTTCAAGCTATCATCGAGAAAGGTGGAGGGACTGGCCCTGAGAAGCCTTGGCAACCGTCATTGCTGCAATGAGCGGTGCCAATTCCATCCCGGAATAATGACCGGGAATGATGATGGTATGTATGCCTCTCTTCCGGGTTCATACCTCTCTTCAGATATTTTCCTGTAACTTGTTACTTGTTTACGGGTTACCTTTGCGTTTCGGGAGCGGTAACGCTTTTCATTCACCAAGGTGCCATTTTTTGACCTTTGCCGGATGTACTGTCGATTTGGTAGAACACCCTCTTATGGAGAGAGCTATCAAGACGATCAAGGCCGTTTTTGAACAAGCCATAGCAAAACTGAGACGAAGCGCATGAGAGCATATACCGAGTTGATTTCCAAAAAAACGCACTATTTCGACATAACCGAACCATTTACGACCGAACTTGGGGGCGTGCTCCCTTCGGTGCGGGTTGCCTATAGAACCTGGGGAACGCTGAATGAATGCAAAGACAATGTCGTGCTTGTCTGTCAGGCTCTTACTGGCTCTGCTGATGCGGATGGATGGTGGGAGGGAATGTTTTCTCAAGGGGGAGCTTTTGATGAGAGTGTGGATTTCATGATCTGCAGTAATGTGCTTGGCAGTTGCTACGGAACAACCGGTCCGACCTCCCTCAATCCTCTCACCGGTCGCCATTACGGCCCCGATTTTCCTTTGATTACGATCAGGGATATGGTGGAGGTACAGCGACTTCTGCTTGCCGGGCTGGGCATTGATCGTGTCAAGCTCGTGGTAGGCGCCTCTCTTGGAGGCATGCAGGTTCTTGAGTGGGGCGCCCTCTATCCTGACATTGTTCAGGCTCTTATGCCGATGGGCGCTTCCGGCCGTCACTCGGCATGGTGCATCGCGCAGAGTGAAGCCCAACGGCAGGCGATCTATGCCGACCGTGATTGGAATGACGGATGGTACACTGATGTTCATCTACCCGCTCGCGGGCTTGCAGCAGCAAGAATGATGGCCATGTGCAGCTATCGGAGCTTTGAAAACTTCCAGGCACGGTTTGGCAGGGAGTATCATCACGGCACAATCTTTAAGGCGGAGAGTTATCTGCATCATCAGGGCAGGAAGCTGGTTGAGCGTTTTGACGCCAATACCTACATCACTCTTACCAAGGCGATGGATATGCACGATCTTGCACGTGGCAGGGGAGTCTATGAGGATGTGTTGCGCTCCATACAGCTTCCTGTGGAAATTCTCTCCATCAATTCGGATGTTCTCTACCCGAAAGAGGAGCAGGAGGAGCTTGCCCGGTTTATGCCGAAATCAAACATTCTTTACCTTGACGAACCATACGGCCACGACGCTTTTCTCATTGACGTGGAAAAAGTGAGCCGTATGGTGAGGGAATTTCTGGACGGAAGGGCTTTGCAGGATCACTCCGCGGCCTGAGTAATTTCGTCAAACCTTGTGTAGTGACGCAGAACCTCCGGAACCATGACGCTACCTTCTGCAGTCTGGTAGTGCTCAAGCATCGAGACCATAAGCCGCGAAGTTGCCAGGCCTGACCCATTCAGGGTGTGGACGAACTCCGGTTTTGCATTACTCTCCGGCTTGAAACGGATGTTGGCGCGCCGAGCCTGATAATCCTCAAAGTTTGAACAGCTCGATGCTTCAAGATATTTCTGTTCAGCCGGTGACCATACCTCAATGTCATAACATTTTGTTGCGTTGGCACTGATATCGCCGCTGCAGAGCAGAAGCACCCGGTAGGGTATTTTCAGGGCAGTCAAAATTGCCTCCGCATTCGATCGGATTTTTTCAAGCGCCTCGTAGGACTCTTCAGGTCGGGTAAACTTCACCATCTCAACCTTGTTGAACTGGTGTACCCTGAGAAACCCCCTGGTATCCTTGCCGTAGCTTCCAGCTTCACGGCGGAAACAGGCTGAATAGGCCGCATAGCAGATCGGCAACGCCCTCACATCGAGCATTTCGCCCCGGTGCAGATTGGTTACCGGCACCTCTGCTGTTGGAATAGCGTAGAGATCATCCTCCTCCATATGGTAGACCTGATCGGCAAATTTTGGCCATTGTCCGGTGCCCCTGAGCGACTCCCGGTTGACAAAAAAGGGAGGGAATACCTCAGTATAGCCGTGACGCTCGGTATGGCAGTCGAGCATGAAATTGATCAGCGCGCGTTCAAGGCGGGCACCTTTACCCATGTAGACCGGAAAACCCGCACCGCAAACCTTTGCACCCCGTTCAAAATCAAGAATCTTGAGGGCTTTGCCCAGTTCGAGGTGATTCTTGACCGGAAAGTCAAACGTGTAGGGAAAGGATACCGGTTCTCCGAAGAGCTGATTGTCGTCAGCAGAGCGCCCTGAGGGAACCGATGGATGCAGTTTGTTGGGAAGTTCCAGAAGAATGGACTCAATTTGCTCTTCAAGAGCAGCAAGCAAGCCGTTCATTCCGGCAATTTCCTCCGAAACTGATTTCATCTGACCGATCAGCTCTTCGGATGAGCCAATGCCGCTTTTTTTAATATCGGCGATCTCTTTTGAAACCTTGTTTCGCAAGGCTTTCAGATCGTCCGAACGCTGTACCAGTCCCTTGCGTTCCCTGTCGAAGTCGAGGAGCTGCGCCACTTTTGGCTCTTCCGAAGCAAGCTGACGCTGGTGCAGCATGGCGACAACCTCATCCGGATTTTGACGTATATAGTTAATATCAAGCATGATCGTGAAGGGAGTTGGTTATACTGAAAGCAGTGACTTGACGATTTCCTGAACTTTTGTGCCATCAGCCTTTCCTTTCAGTGCCTTCATGGCCAGGCCCATGACTTTTCCGATATCTTTCATTGATGTCGCTCCTGTTTTTGCTACAATATCCTCCACAGCGGCCCTGACCTCATCATCGGAAACCGGTTCAGGCAGATACTCTTCGATAACGGTGAGTTCGGCAAGCTCTATTGCTGCCAGGTCGGGACGGTTGCCGGCAGTAAACTGCTCAATGGCATCCCGACGTTTTTTTGCAAGGCTCACAAACACCTCAACCTCCTGCTCCTCACTCAGCACTCCCTTGCCTGCCACTCGTATGGATACCTCTTTTTCAAGGAGTGTCGCCCGGATGGAGCGAATGGCGTTCAGACGGCTCTTGTCACCGCTTTTCATTGAATTTTTCAGATCAAGATCTATTTTTTCTTTCAGACTCATGTTATTGGTGCTCAAAGGTTTGTTTAAAAACGATCCGCAAAATAAAGGAAAAAATGCGGCTTTCCCACAAGAGCTTTTGCTTTGTTATTCATTGATATCCCCGCAAACCGGTCTGATGACAAGTTCTTCCACCGATGTTCGCTGTGGCAAGAAATAGGCGCCGACAACAGGGACTGCAATATCTTCAGGCCTCATCATGACAGATTTCATGGCATCGGGAACCTCACCCCACATCGGAGTGTAAACCGCACCGGGCATGACATTGGTAATGCGGACATTACACTCTCTTGCATAGAGCCGTATTGCTTCAACCAGCCCGTTCTGACCGAATTTCGACATGCTGTAGAGAGAAGAACTTTTGAAAGACATCTTTGCAGCAATTGAAGTGATAAAGAAAATATGGCCCGATCTCTTCTCTTCCATGACGGCAAAAACTCTCTGTGTGAGGAAAAAAGTACCCTTGAGGTTTATCGACATCGTGTAGTCAAAATCCTCTTCTGTCAGCTCCGCAAGTGGTTTGAACCGACCGACTCCGGCATTGTTGACCAGACAGTCAATAGTGCCGTAACGATCGAGCGTCGTGCTGACGAGGTGCTCAATCTGGGTCGTATCGGCAATGTCTATCTGACAAATATCCGCTTTTGCTCCAAGCGAGCGGCATTCGGTGGCTACTGACTCCAGATCAGAAATGGTTCTTGAAGCAAGGATCAGGACTGGATCAAACCCTTCCTGCTTTTCTGCTGCCCTGGCAAACTCAAGGGCAATGGCCTTGCCGATTCCCTTTCCTGCCCCGGTGATGATGATAATCTGTTTCAATTTTTTTATGGGTTTCTGTTGTTGTTTCATCGTAACAAAAAATCCTGCTCCTCTTGATGCATGACGTTTAGAGAGTAATGCACGGCTGCTTTTTTTTGTAAAAGCGAAATAAGTGAGAAAATATTTATATCTTTGCAGCGTAAATAAATTGCGGGTGCGTCATTTGGCCGCATTGCTCATCCTCAAAAAATGGTAAATTTTCAGGTTTATCATGGCAAAAAGTAAAGTTAAATGGTTTGATGGCAAAAAAGGCTACGGCTTTCTTCTGAATCCGGAGGGAGGAGAGGATATCTTTGTCCATTTTTCCGCCATCCAGTCGGATCAGAACTTCAAGGTACTGAATCAGGATGCCGACGTTGATTTTGAACTCGACAAAACGCAGAAAGGGTTGCAGGCAAAAAATGTTCGTGAAATTTCCTCGAACGGCTCTGCAAATTCTGCGACTGTCCAGATGTCGTTCGGCTGAAGAGCTGATTTCACAGGAGGCCGCTTTCACGAAAGCTGAACCATCCCGTTTTTCCGGTGATAATATGGTCGAGCAGATCGATTTGGATGACTGCGCTCGCTTTTTTGAGGAGCTCGGTGACCTGTTTGTCGGCGTTGCTCGGTTCTGTATCGCCTGAAGGGTGGTTATGTACCAGAATGATGGCGTGAGAACTCTCCTTTATGGCGGCCTTGAAAACCTCCCTTGGGTGAATGAGGGCAGCGTTAAGTGTTCCAACAGAGACCAGCTCGGTTTTGGTGATCTGGTTTTTGGTGTTCAGGTGAAGCACAAAGAGATGTTCCTTTGTTTCATCTGGAACCCGCCCTGCCATGTACTCGAAAATGTCGCTTGCCGCCTGTATTTTTTTGTTCTGATTGCGGCTGTAATGGAGCCGCTTGTTCAGTTCGAAAACAGCGACGATCTGCATTGCCTTTGCCGTTCCGATTCCCTTGACTTCCTGGAGCTCTTTGATCGTTATGCCGGAAAGTTTTTCAAGGGTAAATTTTGCAATGATTTCGTTGCAGACATCAACAATGTTGATGTTTTTTGTGCCAGTGCGCAGAATAATTGCAAGGAGTTCAGCCGGGCTGAGCGAAGCTGCTCCGCTACGGAGAAAACGCTCTCGTGGCCTCTGCTCAGGGTCAAAATCATGGATTTTCATCGCCCATTTTCTCCGCTTGGCGTTGAACAGTTTTTTGTGTTTTTGCTGTAATAAGGCGGCGTTCCTGTAACGTAAAGAAAAAGAGGCAGAAGTGAAAATGCTACTTTTTCGGGGTTGCGCAGTTATTGCAGACAGGCGAGGCTACTTGCCGTCAAAGTCCGCCCAGTTGTTTGGAGTTTCGTACCATCGAAGCTGTTGAAGCTTTACCCCTTTCGGCAGGCGGTGCCGAAGCTGGTTGAACGCCCATTTTGCAAGGCACTCGGCCGTTGGCGGCTCATCGGTAACCAGCACCCGTGAATTGCGTTTGATAATAAAGTCGAGATCTTCATGATCCTCTTTCCATACCGCAAAGCCGTGGTCGAGCTTGTCGTGAATCTCTGCCACCATGATCTCCTTCAAAAACTTGAAATCCATCACCATTCCCTCTTCGCTGTCGCCCTTGCGTTCAATCAGCTCTCCTTCTACTGTTGCGACAACCACCCCGCGATGACCATGTAACTGGTTACAGAAGGAAAAACTGTTTGGAAGCGTATGGCCGTAATCAATCTCTATTTTTCTTGAAATGCGCATCATTTTCTCAATCATCTCTTTGCGGGGTTTCTCTCTGGCACTGCAAAGTGTACGCAAAATATTGTTCTTTATCCAATCTGCTGCATTTTTTGCACTCTCTTGCCATTGATGCAATGCAATCTGCCGTTATTGAGAAAGTTTTACAATGGTATAGCCTGCTGCCTTCAGTAAACGGGGAATATTTTCTGAAACCTGGGAGAGTCGTTTATCTTTTTCCTCTTTCGGCAGTCGTTCCCAGTCGATGAGCAGAGCGTGACGCTTTTTCTCTTTGTTGGTCTGGAGGGCAAATTTCCATCCATCCTTCAGTTTGGCATCCATCCACCGTTCGTGTTCAAGTATCGCCATCTCTTTCAGCTCCGGAATCAAAAATTCAGCAGGTTGTTCATTGTTGCGCATTGGTACAATGGCGTAGCCAAAAGCAGCAAGTTTATTGGGAATATCACGGACGATGGCGCGATTCTTCTCTTTTTTGTGAGCTGTGAGCTCCGTATAGGTTACCAGCGAGCTGTGTTTTTTTGGCTCTGCTTTGTCATCAGTAACTTCTCCCCAGACATATCCAAGGCTTTTAAGGTTGTTGTAAAACAACTGGTGGTTAAGGCGGGCCAATTTTTCGATCAGCTCTTCACTGAGCTCCAGATGATGAACCATTGCGATAAAAGAGTGAGGATCAACATGCAGTTCAAGTTGTTCTTCTGGAGGCAGGTAGGAACGGTTGAAATGCGTTGCACTGCCAAGTCGGCTCATGGCAACAATTGCCTCCATTGAGCGCGATCCGTGTCGATAACTCTCAACCCGGAGAAATGCGCGCATGATTCCTGTGTCGATACGGAGTATGCGATTACGATCGAATAACTGGGGAGTGAGTCGCTCAAAGAGTGAGCGAAGAAGCAGTGCCCGACGGACAATAAAATAGGGGTCATCGCGTCCTTCGGCGAGTTGTGGATTAGGGCCAAGCACGTTGAGAAAGCCCTTCAGTCGGCTTAAAAAATCAGGTACCTTTGCTTCAACCAGCTCTCGTTGCTTTTTGGATTTTGTAAAAGAGTCGAGGCTCGAAGAGGTGCCGCCAGCAAAAACAAAAATGGCTTTTCCTATTGGATGGGTGAGCTGTCCCTGCTGAAATTCACCATCCTGCATTGGTGCAAGAAAGAAGCGCAGCCATCCGAGTTTTTTGCCGTCAAGAGGGGAGTCGAACTCATCCCAGAATGCCAGCGGTATTTTACCCGACAGGGCCACAGTAGCTTGTATCGTAGGGATCAATTGTCTTTGTTAAGGCTGAGTGAGTCGTTGCAACTTCAATAGAAAAGGGCTGGTCGCTCTTGAGTTGATAAGCCATTGACGTAATCAGATCGGCAAGGAGAGCGGCGCTCCCGTATTGCCAACTCATGCGGCAAAGCAGGGCTGCACTGCCAAACTGCCCCTTCATTCGGCAGCTATCTCCACCAGTCCAGTCAGTTAACTCATTTGATTCGCTTGATATATGTGCGATGTTCCAGTCGATTGTAACATCTCCGGTAACAAATACTGAGAGAGTATCGTGTGTTGATGGCATAATCAGTGGAATGAAATTTTGAGAAAATTTACGAAACACTGCTGATAGCAATCGTGTAACTTGTTTATAAATATTTGCTTATAAATATTGTTCGGTGCTAAAGCCCAACAAATCAAGAGCATTAAATAAATAAAAAACAGGTCTATTCTGCATGGCTTCAAGGAAGAGAAATAAATGCGCGAAGTGGAATTAATGACTGAAAGATAGTAAATAATCAGCAATGAGTTACGTTACCCTCCCTTTACTCGTTTTGTTGTATCTCTCTTGATTGCGTAACTGTTCTGTTTTGTTGCGGCGTTTTGTGAGTGTCATCTCTTTTAAAAAAGAGTAAAAAAAGCTTTGACTCGACGTTTGAGCCCGTCATTGCGTGTTCGTTGCGTATTTTGTCGTGCGAAATTATTTCAGGTATGAAAAATACCAGGCAGTGAGTTTGGCTCGTTTTCGGGTTATAACAGCTAAACGTTAAATCAATATGGGTCATATTCCCCGCCTCTTGAGGCGTAAAGCATGATAGATTTTTCTTCAAAATACCCCGCTGCTTGCGGCGGGGTTCTTTACTTAACAGGATAACGATGCAAAAGAAGATCTTGTTGGTATTGGGAGTTGCAGGTGTGCGGAGTTAGGCCGATATCGAGATGAAAGGCGGCGTCGATGTGATATTGAGTATCGCAGACACCATCATCATCGTAAAGGCGCTATAACGATAAAACGGTAAATGAATTTTTTTCTGCAGTTGAACGGCTTTCAGACTCTTGTGTCGTAAAGCATAGGCGTCGTAGTTGAAAAGATTGCGCATAGCTTTATTGTGTATGACGTTAACCCTATATTTTTTTCCAATTAATGCGGAACGGCTTTTTTAAAGCCGTTCCGTGCGTGAGTTCTTGGCTATGGTCGCGTCCAGACAGATCCTCCGAAGCCGCCGGTTTTATAGGTGGCGGTTGCTCTGTTCGGGGTATCCAGACGAAGAATCAAGTTCCCTGACTGCATTATTGAACCTTTTGGAACATCTGCCCAGCGGAGTCTGATCTGGTTTCCAATAACCTGGCCTACTGCTACATTCGACCAGTTTGGAGAGGTTGGAGAAAGTTCTCCATACCAGTAGATCTCTCTTCCAATCTGACGCAGGTAGTAGGTGCCGCCATCATTACAACTCCATCTACCGGTAAGATCGGCAAATGCAAGGGCAGGAAGTGAGAACATGACAAGAAAAAGCAGCGTTTTCAGTTGTTTCATGATTGCCTCCAGGGTTGGTGTTTGGAAAAAGGGGGAAAAAACCCCCCTGAAAAGGTATCGCCTCTGTTCCAATGCAGTCGACAGTTATAGCTGCACGAACGGCAAACTCAGTGCCGCTTACAGAACACCAGCGATGGCAGTGGAAAAACGTCGATGCGATGGCTCACATTGCCAATGAAGCCGTAGCCGCAACGATAAGCGTTGTAATGATTGATGAAGTAATAAAACAATTTTCCCGATTATAAAAAAACAGAGAGACTACGCAATTATTTTTTCTTTCACTGCGAATTTTTCGCTTAATCCTTTTTATGCTGATGTCCCGGCTACCCTATGCCGATACGGTTTCAAAACCGTTTTACCCCCTGGACAAAAATCATGGGGGTGTCGGTGGGGTTGCTCTCACCGGCGATTTTCCATGCGCATGTTGCCTGCAGGCTGTAGTTGCTGACATTGAACCATTTCAACCCGATCCCTGCTCCTGTAAGGTTGCGGATGTTTGTCTCGCCATCAGCGGAGGGATTGGCATGAAGAAGGGCGTAGCCATGGTCAACAAAAGCGCTGAGTTGCAGTGTGCCAGGGAGTTCACCGAGAGAGCCGAGCAGGTAACGTAGCTCGGTTGTTGCGACTACACCCTTGTCGGCGTATGATTCGCCTCTTTGCCATGCACGTACCGCACTCGGTCCACCGAGGGAGAGTTGTTCCGAGCTGGTCAGGTTTTTGCTGCTCCACTGGCCATAGGCGCCCGCATAGAGAGAGAACCCGTGAGAGATGCTCTGGCTGCGCCCAAGAGCCATGGTAATTTTTGAATAACCACCGTTGGTGTGCAGCCCGGTTGGTGCCTGATCCATTGAAAGCGCTTCGGAATCGTTAATATCGAGGCGCCCTCCGACGAAACCAAGCGAGAGTGAGGTTGAACCGCCATCCAGAAAGCTGTCCCTTTGGACGGCGGTAATGCCAGCCTGCCAGGATAGGCTTTGACGGCTGTTTCTGAGAGGTATGCTCTCTATCCGGTCATCAAGCATGCTGCCTTCTCCGGCTACGGTTGCATTCACAATCAGGTTTCTCTGGCGTATGAGCGGCTGGGTAACGGCAAGGGTCAGGTTGTGACCATTGCCGTCAGCATGCAATGATTCAAATAATCCTCCCAACTGATAGCTCACAAAGCTGTAGTTCACTCCTATTCTGGTTCCGGAGAGTGTGACTGGTATTGCATAGCCTGCCTGTATGTTCCGCAGATCTCCGGTTGTCGAGCTCTGCATGCGCAGGGTGAACTGATCTCCGAGATGAAAAGGAGAGTAGAGCTCCATGGTGGCGCCAGCGTGATTCTCGCCGGTTGCATGGTTCCCGAAGTTGTCGAGGTCGAGAGAAAAGCTGTAGGGCCGGCCTTCGATAACTTCAAGGGTCGCCTGTGTTGTGCCGGGTCTTGATCCTGGTTCAAGCAGAATACGGGAAGAGATATTGGGGAGTTCATTGACTCTCATGACCATAGAGGTAAGGGCTCCATGTTCAAGAGGTTGACCGCGGGGTACCTGGCTTGCATACCTTTCAAGAAGAGATTTCCGTATTCTTGTTTTATGCGGTTTTGTCTCAAGTGTTATTTTTTCCAGGAGACCTTCAACCACTTCAATGACGAGAGGCTCGCCTTGTTTCACCGTTTGTGGAGGGAAAAAGAGTGACGCGAGGAAATAGCCTTTTTTCCGGTAAGCATTGGTGATTGCTGCGGTAGCCTCATTCAGTCCGGCAAAAGTCATCTCTTTGCCGATGCAGCCCGACAGAAGCTCTGAAAGCTCGTTACTGGAAAAGAGCGTGTTGCCCACAAAGGTAAAGCCAGTCACCTTGATCAGTGTACCGCCTCCAGTGGGCTCTTTTGGTCTCAACGGACTTTGAAAAGCAGGCACCTCTTTTTGCGGTTCAAGGGATGGCGGGGGAGTACTCTCTTTGATAAAGTGGCCAGCGTCAGGAATATCAGCAGCAAAAACGCTGCTTGCTGTACAGGCTGACGCAAAGAGAAGTATTTTCAATGATCTGCACATGGTGAATTTCATATAATTTATGTAGACGTGAGAGTGGATCAGGGCCAATACTGGAACTTTTTTTTACAGAAGCCGTTATCCGATTTTTATCAGCACGACCGATCGAGCCTTGTCACCAAACTGGTCTTTGGCGACAAGTTCTACCCGGTAGACACCTTTTGCCTCTTTTGGTGCTTTTCCGCTTATGACTTTTTGATTCTGGTCAAACGCCATCCAGTCGGGTATTGATGCACCATTGACCGACTCCACTTCAAGGGAGATAACCGCATCAGGATTGCTGTGGCTGAACAACGTGCCAGGGAGTGGGAAAATAAAGAAGGTCTCAGCAGCTTCAGGCACCTCTATTGTGTTGACAGCAATAAAGCCGCCTTTCTTTGACTTTTTTCCGGCAATATGGACTGATTTCTGCTGGATAGTATTGCTTCTGCTGATAGCACTGATTGCCCGATGAAAGTTGTGAACAATGCTTTCACCGGTAAGCACGTTCCGGTAAATCCCTTGCGCATCAGCCAGCCAGGCCACTGTAGGATTGTTCATGCCTGGAATACCGGTGAAGATAAAGCCGTCGCCGGATTCGCTCACGCCGGAAGGAGGGTAGTTGCTGTAGCTTGCTCCGTAGCGATGAAAGTCGGCGGTCAGATTTCCTTTGATGGTTGCGTCAGGATTGGCTGAATAGACGATCCATCGGGCGGTTCCGGCGGTGGATAGCTTTGCATCGGTGCTACTGGTAAAATTCTGGCCAGCCAGAACAATGCTGCTGCCGCTTGAGGCGCTTGCAGTGAGGGTTCCCGAAGCAAGGGTAATGCCGGAACCGGCTGTTGGGCCAAAGTTCACGGCACTGATGCTCTCCGCAGTGATGGCGCGCAGGGTGACTTCACCGCTCTCCCTGTGGTTGTTGCCCGCCCCATCGCGAAGTTCGATGGTGACGCTTCCCGAGCCCGTATCGATAATTGTGTTTTCGGCCATTGTGATTTCCGCGTTGCCCTCCAAGCGCCCGGCATCAACGACTCCGCTTGCCTGCCTGTCATTGGCTATTATGGTCAGGTTGCTGTTGTCTGTCGTAATATTGGCATTGATCAGAATGCTTCTTCCAGCATTCAACTCAAGACTGCCGCCATTGCCAAGAGGGTTATTGGCAAGAATAGCAGAATTGATGGTGATATCGTTATTCGCTTTCAGGATAACACGCTCACCCGTATTGAGCAGCGCGGTTATCTGTCCAGGAGTAAAGCTGTAGTCCTTATCGGGATTAAAGGAGTACTCCTGCTGCACCGATTCCTGTGCAGTGATTGGTGTAAAAATTGCAACTTTTCCGGTTTTGTTTGACCAATCGGATGAGCTGAGGATGAAACTTCCATCCATACCGCCCACTATGAGCGGAGTAATGCTGCCGACACCCAGTTGCTCTTGATCGCTGGAGCCAACCATGCTGTTCGCTGAATTGATTTCTCCGGCTGTTTTACCAAGTCCACTCAGCAAAGTTATTGCGCCCGCATTGGTGATTGAGCCACTGTCCCATGAAGGTGAGGTCACGACGAAACGACCATCCGGAAGGGGGGTCACAGCTCCCACATGATCGCCTTTTTTCGAGCCGACCAGACTGTTGACGTCGCTTATTGCCCCGACAGTACCGCCAAGGCCATCTCCCCAGGTTACCGCTCCGGCATTGGTTGTCGATCCCTTATCCCACTCTGTTGAAGAAACGACGTAATTGCCATTTTTCAAAGCGGTTACCTTATTATCTCCAGAATCTTTCGATCCGGCATAGTCATTGATGGTTGACCCCACCAGACTGTTGGCCGCGCTTATCACCCCTGCAATGCCAGAGACTCCATTTCCCCAGGTAACCGCTCCCGCATTGGTGACTGAACCGTTATCCCAGAATGGTGCGCCCACGACGTAGTGGCCATTCGTGAGGGGTGTGACAGTCAAGTGATTGCCATCATTTATTGAAGAGCCGACCAGACTGTTGACGTCGCTTATTGCCCCGACACTCCCGCCAAGACCATTGCCCCAGGTCACAGCCCCAACTTCTGCGACCAGTCCATTGTCCCAATTTGGTAAGGCGACGACGAAATTACCATTCGTCAGCGCGGTTACCGTTGAGGCAAGAGCATCCTTTGTTGTTGAGCCGACCAAGCTGTTTGCAGCGCTTATCGTTCCGACAGTACCGCCGGTTCCACTTCCCCATGTTATGGCACCAGCGTCGGTGACTGAGCCATTGTCCCACCCGGGGGAGCTAACGACAAAGTGGCCATTGGTCAGTGCCGTAACATGGGCTGAAGCAAGGTCATCGGTTGCTGAACCGACCAGGCTGTTGGCAGTGCTTATTGTCCCCACTGCGCCACTGACCCCGTCCCCCCATGTTACGGCACCTGCATCAATAGTCGTTCCATTGTCCCAGCCCGCTGAAACTACCACAAAGTTGCCGTTGGCCAGGGCCGTCACCATTTCTCCAACATAATCGTTCGATTTGGAACCAACCAGACTGTTTGTCGGGTTGACTGTCCCGACTGCTCCAGTAAGTCCATTTACCAGGGTCGCCATACCTGCATTGGTAAATTTTCCATTGTCCCAGCCTTTCGCGCTTACCACATAATTGCCGTTTGTAAGGGCGGTGACGTTGCCGACCTGATCGCCTCTTTTCGTGCCGGTAAGACTGTTTGCAGCGCTGACTGAACCAACGGTTCCCTTAAAGCCGTCTCCCCATGTCACCGCACCGGCATGGTCAACAGTTCCCTTGGTCCATAATAAGGATGAAACAACGTAATTGCCGTTTGCAAGTGCTGTTACGTTGCCGACCTGATCGTCTGCTGTTGATCCGGTCAGGCTGTTTGCGGTGCTTATTATCCCGACCGAGCCGCCAAGCCCATTCCCCCAGGTTACAGCCCCTGCATTGGTGGCTGAACTATTGTCCCAGTACGGTGTGCTGACCACGTAATTGTTGTTTGTGAGAGGGATTACACGGGATGATTCACCGTCATCGGTTGAAGAGCCCACCAGACTGTTGCTTTCGGAGACAATTCCGCTGATACCTGCAGTTCCGTCGATCCAGGTTACCGCACCTGCGTTGGCTTGGCCAGCATTCGACCATTTGCTTGTCCAGGTAACGGCACTGTTTCTGCTTGTCAGAGTGGTAACGGTTTCACCTGCCTGGTCATTTGCGGTAGAACCGCAGAGCATGGAAAGCAGGGTGCCATCCGGCTTGTAGAGCCTGACTGCTCCAGCATCGGTTGCAACGAAGTCATCCAGTGGGCTGGCAACCAGAATATTGCCATTGCCCAGTTCGAGAATGCTGCCCGAGCCATGTTCGTCACCTGCCGCAGGATTTAGGTCAGGCAGCGAAATGAGGGAGAAGAGGGGAATCGTGGTATTGGCATCAATAGTGATGTTTTGCGGATCAAGCAGCAGAAAGCCGTTTTCGCCATGGGGCGCGTTCGTCACGACCTGACCGGAGAAGGTGAGCTTCTCATGGCTTGATACCTCGACCTTTCCGCCGTGACCGCTCTTGTCGCCTCCTCTGGCCTCTATGGTTCCGGCAAAAGCGGTGGTGAAATCCGACCAGAGCACAACCATGCCGCCATTGCCGTTCTCAAGAGCGTTGGCTGTCAGCAAGCTGTTTTTTGTCATGGTGGTGGTGGCGGCGTTGTCGAGAGAGCCATCCTTTCCCTGCCAGCCGCCACCGATGAAGATCGCACCTCCGTTTTTCTGCCCGTCAGCCTGTATTTGGGATCCGGCGAGAAGGGTTTGCGGTGCCGTGACGGTGATCAGGCCGCCCTTTCCGGAAATGCCGTTTGCACGGAGTGTTCCGGAGAGGTAGAGAGCTTTTCCTGCATTGATGTGGATCTGGCCTCCATCGACTCCATTGGCCTCCATCCGGCTTGCAGCCGTCTGCTCCATACTGCCTGATAGATCCATTTGTATGGTGCCGCCGTTGGCACGGCCCTCCGCACTCCATCTGCCGGCATCAACAAGATTGTTTCCTCTGGCGTTGATGCCCGCAGCGGAGAATGAACCGCTGTTGATAATCGAGCCACCTTCGATTACAATAGTGCCGTCGCGTTCCGCAATGCTTGCGGCACGCACTTTGCCGCTGTTATTGACGACTGAGGCAAGCAGTTCCCCGGCTACCGGAGCAGTGATTATGACGGTGCCGCCATCAGCCTCAATTACTCCATTGTTCGTTATTCGGGCGTTCCAGACGCCTTTGTCAACCTTGAGCGCCACCAGTCCGCCTGGGTCAATATTGATGGTGATTTTCTCTCCGGCGGCCATTCCGGTAGTTCCTCCAGTGGTGACAAGTGTTCCGCTGTTTGCGACACCACTCTCTCCGAGCAGCGCAATAAATTCTCCGCTCACCAGTCCATCGTTGACCACTGAAGCGGCGGAGCCATTCCAGGAGAAGGTGTATTTTTCAGAGAGGAAGTCGCTGTCGCTGATTGCTAAAGTTGAAGCCACCAGCCCGCCAACGTTCACGCTGGCGCCCGGCGCAAAAAGGATGCCGCTCGAATTGATCAGGAAGATTCGTCCGTTCGCCGTAAGTGTACCGAATATTTCAGAAGGATCGCTCCCTGTAACCCGGTTGAGCAAAATGGAACGGGTGTCGGGCTGGGAAATGTTGACCGCTTCACCTCGGCCAATACCGAAGGAGTTCCAGTTGATAATGGCACTGTTGCTTTTCTGCTCGACAAGCATCGCTGAGGCCAAGGGTGTGCTGATTGTTGCACTCCCTGCCGTGACCACCCCCTCTGAGGGTAAGGCAAATGTGTCAGATCCCGTCAATAACGAGAGCGTCACAACAGCAGTTAAAATCCAGCTATTCATGATAGCGCTCCCTGTACAGCGACCACGGGTGTTCATTGGACTTTTTCTGAATTAGCGCGATTTTACTATAAAAGCAATATGCTAATTACGCAATATCTCAAAAAGCGCAAAAAAAAGGAAGTTTTTTTGCGCTTTTTTGAAATCGATCTTGCCGCGGAGTTTTTTTTGTGCGTAACTTTTACGGAATTTGCCTGGCGGCACTTTTTTTGCGATCAAGCCAAGCATTGCAGGTAAACTCGGTGTAACATCATCCTCTTTGGAGATAAGCCCGTGGGTCGTTATTTCGGCAAAGAGGAGACAACACAAAAGTTCAGAGGTTCAAGCTCGAAAGGAGTTGCGGATGCTCTCCCGGTAAAGGTCAAGGCGCTGGAGGATTTCATTCAAATGATCACCGCCAAGTTTTTCAAGCAGTGCATTGGCGATGACCGGGGCCACAACAGCTTCGGCAACCACACCGGCAGCCGGAACGGCGCAGGTGTCGCTCCGCTCAAAGCGTGAAGGAGTTGGCTGCAGGGTTTCAACATCAAAGGATTGCAGGGGAGTGACCAGCGAGGAGATTGGCTTCATGGCTGCCCGCAGGTGGATGGTCTGCCCGCTCGACATGCTTCCCTCAAGACCGCCTGCACGATTGGTTTTTCTGGTCACCCCCTCTTCCTGAGAGAGGTGAAACTCGTCGTGCACCTGAGAGCCCGGCTTTCCCGCATTTTCGAAGGCGGTGCCGATCTCAACTCCCTTGATGGCCTGGACAGAGATAATTGCGGCTGCGAGTGCCGCATCAAGACGCCGGTCGTGCTGCACATAGCTCCCGAATCCTGGGGGAACTCCGGTGATAAAAATTTCAATAATTCCTCCAAGGGTGTCTCCCAGTTCACTCGCAGCATCTATAGCGGCAAGAGCTGCTGCTTCAGTTTGTTTCCCAAGCATACGTACCGGCGAGAGGTCTGCCTGGCGTGCAACTGCCTCTGCCCCTTCATGGAGAAGTGTATCAAGTTGTGGATCCCGAAAGGGTTCTGCTGCTGATCCAATAGCCGAGATGTAGCTGCCGATTTCAATGCCGAGCGCTTTGAGAAACACTCTTGCAAGTGTCCCGGCGGCCACTCGTGCGGCGGTTTCCCGTGCCGATGAGCGTTCAATGACCGGGCGGATATCGTCAAAGCCATATTTGATCCGTCCTGCAAGATCAGCATGGCCAGGCCTTGGAATGGCTATTTTTGCGCACTCTTCACCCGGTTTCTCAAACTGGGCCATAGTGGTTGTCCAGTTTGCCCAGTCGCGGTTTTTGATCACGAGCGAAATGGGGGAGCCGATGGTTTTACCAAACCGGATACCGGAGAGTACCTCTGCCTTGTCGCTCTCGATTTTCATGCGTCCGCCCCGGCCATGTCCCTGCTGCCGACGGGATAACTGGCGGTTGATCTCTTCAAGTGTGATGGGAACTCCGGCTGGCATCCCTTCCACTATGGCCGAAAGCGCCGGTCCGTGCGACTCTCCCGCAGTAAAGTATCGTATCATTTTTTCTAACAGTGACAATGCCCGGCTGCGTTTTGAATCTTGCAGCCGGGCTTTAATGAAATGTGAAGTAGTTCTTTTAGAAAGAGGTTCAGCGAAGTATTTTCGCCGCCTCTTTTGCATAGTAGGTAAAGATCAGGTCGGCACCGGCACGTTTCATGCAAAGCAGCGACTCCATCATCACTCTTTTTTCATCAATCCATCCACGTGCTGCTGCGGCCTTGACCATGGAGTATTCTCCTGAGACATGGTAGATGGCTACCGGAGTATCAAAGCGCTCTTTGGTACGGTAAACGATGTCAAGATAGGCAAGACCAGGTTTGACCATAACGATATCGGCGCCTTCCATGATGTCGAGTTCAATCTCTTTCATCGCCTCGTCGGTATTGCCGGGGTTCATCTGATAGGTGGTCTTGTCACCAAACTGCGGTGCCGAATGGAGTGCGTCACGGAAAGGGCCATAGAAGCTTGATGCGTATTTTGCGGCGTAAGAGAGAATGCCGACATCGGAGAAGTCCGTGTCGTCAAGTGCCTCACGGATGGCGCCGATACGGCCGTCCATCATGTCGCTTGGAGAAACAAAATCAGCTCCGGCGTTTGCATGGGAGATGGCCATTTTACAAAGCACCTCAACGGTTTCGTCATTGAGAATAATGCCATCCCTAACCAGGCCGTCATGGCCGAAAGGAGTGAAGGGGTCAAGTGCGACGTCGGTCATGATGCAGAGGTCGGGTACCTTTGCCTTGATGGCGCGGATGGCCTCCTGGATGATACCGTATTCATTGTAGGATTCACTGCCGTCCTCGGTTTTTACTTCCGGAATACCGAAGAGGTCAATCGACTGAATTCCGAGGTCCCAGAGTTCCTGACACTCTCTTACTGCGTTGTCAATCGAGTAACGGAAACTTCCCGGCATCGAAGAGACCTCTTCAACAACGTTCGTTCCCGGGCAGACAAAGAGCGGATAAACCAGATCATTGATCGTCAGGTTTTTTTCCTGCACAAGGTTTCTGATTGCAGCACTTTTGCGGAGTCTTCTGGGACGCTGGACAATATTGAGCAAATTAAGTTGACTCATGGCTGATGAAAAATTATGGTTTTAAAAAGGCTCAAAATACGAAAATCCATGAACATCGTGAAGCTTTTACCGCATGCCGTCATATTCGGTTTTGCTGATACAAAAAAAAGAGCGTTACATAAAACTCATCAAGATAGCTGCGGTAATGGCTGAAGCGATGACGCCTGCCACATTAGGAGCCATGGCGTGCACGAGCAGATAATTGTTAGGATCGGCTTTCAGTCCTTCAAACTGCACCGCGTTCGCGCTGTCAGGGATCGCCGCAAGCGTGGCTGCCCCGATCAACGGATTCACCTTATTTTCTTTCGAAAGAAAAATGTTCATGATTTTTGCGAACAGAATTCCGCCAGCCGTTGCAATGACAAAAGAGATCGCACCAAGTATGAAAATAAGCATTGACCCTTCAGACAGAAAGACTGTTGCCTGGGTTGATGCACCAACGGTGACGCCAAGAATAATGGTGACAATGTCGGTTATGGTGTTTCTGGCGGTATCGGCAAGACGTTTCGTTACCATCGACTCCTTGAGCAGATTGCCAAAAAAGAGCATACCGAGAAGCGGCAGGGAGGCGGGTACAATAAAGCCTGTCAGAAGAAAAGCGAGAACAGGAAAGAGCACCTTCTCTTTTTTACTGACAGCACGGGGAAGTTTCATTCGGATCAGGCGCTCTTTTTTTGTCGTCAACAGGCGCATGATCACTGGCTGAAAGGCTGGTACAAGAGCCATGTAACAGTAGGCGGTAATGGCGACGGATCCCATGATATGCGGAGCAAGCTTTGAGGCAAGAAAAATTGCAATCGGGCCGTTGGCCACACCGATGATACCGATTGAGGCCGATTCAGGATTGGTAAAGCCAAGGGTAAGTGCACCAAAATAGGTCAAAAAAACACCGAGTTGCGCCGCAACACCGATCAGCATAAGCTTCGGATTTGAAATCAGTGTTGAAAAATCGGTCATGGCACCAATTCCGAGAAAAATCAACGGCGGAAAAATACCCTTGAGCATACCCGTGAAGAGAAAATTCATGACACCACCCTCTTCGTAGATGCCAAGCCGCAGTCCTGAATGCTCCATAAACGGAATGTTGCCGATCAGGATACCGAAGCCAATCGGCACCAGAATGAGAGGTTGATACTCATACCGAACAGCCGCGTAGATGAAGAGCAGTCCGACAAGGATCATAAAGAGGTGCCCCGGTGTAGCATTGGCAAAACCGGAATAGTCTAAAAACCGTGTAATTGAGTCCATTATGATATTATTCAATTTCAATAAGGATATCTCCCTGCATGACGGTGTCGCCCACAGCAACCCTGATGGTTTTAACAATGCCCGGTTTGTCCGCAAATACATTGTTTTCCATTTTCATGGCTTCGAGCACAAGTACCGGCTGTTCCAGTTTTATCTGCATGCCTGGCGTAACTGAAATGGCAATGATCGTCCCGGGAAGAGGTGCCTTGATCATGCTCAGGCCAGGAATATTCAGCGCTGGCGCTTTTGGCGGCGCTGGAGGGGTATAACGAACAAGTTTGGGTGTTTGCGGTGTTTTGAACTCCTTGCCAAGTTCAACATGGTACGACGTACCGTTTACCTCAATTTCAGCAATGTTTTCTTCAAGGGATTTGATTTCAACGTTGTACTTGTTGCCGCCTATCGTGAATTTATATTGCCTCATCGTTGAAAACGGTTAAAATTAATGACATTGTAGATCTTTGAATTCCAGGGAGAATAGGTTTTTCCTACTTTCTTAATCGTGAGAATCGCGGTTTCCTGATCGTGCAGCTCATCGAAGTATATTGAAATGGCCATAGCGATTGCGGCACTTACCTCTCCCGGCAGCATGGTGTTGCCGGAACGAGCGTTTTTTTCTGCGTCACCCTCTTGCTGGATAATTTTGCCGGGCTTCCAGTTGTACAGCTTCGGCAGAATGGTGAACACAAGAGAGAGCAGCAAAAGGGCAAAAAAAAGCATGCAGAAACCTGCAACGGCAAGAGCCAGATTCCCTTTCATACTTGCCAGAAAATCAACCGGGACTATTTGAATGATTGCGGTCATTGACTTGAATCGGTTAAAGTGGCAGCGTAGAGTGCTTTTTTGGAGGATTGTTATCTTTTTTGGTCAAGAGCGTCTGAAGTGCCCGAATGATCCTGAAACGGGTATTTCGAGGTTCAATGATATCGTCAATATAACCGTATTTTGCCGCTTCATAAGGATTGGAAAATTTTTCCCGATACTCCGCCGCATTGTCAGCAACAAATTTTGCCCGCTCCTCGACGTTTTCAATCGCATTCAATGAGCGGTTATAGAGCACCTCTATAGCGCCTATTGGCCCCATGACAGCAATTTCAGCCGTTGGCCATGCATAGTTGACATCTCCCCGCAGTTGCTTGGAGCTCATGACGATGTATGCTCCACCATAGGCTTTTCGCAAGATGATGGTGATTTTCGGCACTGTGGCTTCAGCATAGGCAAAAATCAGTTTTGCACCATTGGCGATTATGCCGTCAAACTCTTGTGCACTGCCGGGAAGAAACCCTGGAACGTCGACAAGCGTGACTATGGGAATGTTGAAGGCATCGCAGAATCGGACAAATCTTGCCGCTTTACGAGATGCGTTAATGTCAAGACACCCGGCAAGGTAGTTTGGCTGGTTGGCGACGATACCGGTAGAGATGCCATTGAAGGTGACAAAGCCGACCACAATATTTCTTGCATATTGCCGCTGTATTTCAAGAAACTCTCCGTTATCGGCAATCGAGTGGATAACATCCTTGATGTCGTAAGGAATGGATGGCTTTTCCGGTATGATGGAGTTCAGCTTGTCATCAAGCCGATCAGCAGGATCATTGCAAACGACAAGAGGTGGTTCCTCAAGATTGTTCTGAGGAAGGTAACTGAGCAGCTTTTTAATCAGCAGAATTCCTTCGGTTTCATCTGCGCCGACAAAATGGGTGACTCCTGATTTTGTTGCATGAACCGAAGCGCCCCCCAGATCCTCGTCGGTGATGCTCTCTCCGGTAACGGTCTTTACAACTTTTGGACCGGTAACAAACATGTGACTGGTTTTTTCGACCATGACCACGAAATCAGTAAGCGCAGGAGAGTAGACTGCGCCACCCGCACATGGTCCGAAAATTGCCGATATCTGGGGAATGACTCCCGATGCCATGACGTTTCTCTGAAAAATAGTCGCATAGCCCGAAAGACTTCTTACTCCTTCCTGGATTCTTGCCCCGCCGCTGTCGTTGATTCCGATGAAAGGCGCTCCGACTTTCATTGCCTGGTCCATCACCTTGCAGATTTTCAGTGCGTTGGTTTCTGAGAGTGAACCGCCAAGAACAGTAAAATCCTGGGAAAAAAGGTAGACCGTTCGCCCGTCGATGGTGCCATGACCGGTAATGACTCCGTCTGAAAGATAGTTTTCCTTTTCAAGACCAAAATCAGTTGTTCGATGACTGACAAACATGTCATACTCTTCAAAACTACCTTCGTCAAGCAGCAAATTGATGCGTTCGCGAGCAGTAAACTTGCCCTTTTTATGCTGAGCGTCAATGCGTTTTTGTCCACCTCCGAGGCGGGCTTTTTCGCGTTCGGCAATCAAGCGTTTCATTGTGTTTTACGATATTGATTAACTAACTTGTCCGACGACGGCCTTTCTTCGGATGTTTTTCCGGGGTTGTGCTGGAGTGCTGCATCTGTAGCCATTTTATTGATTTTTATTTCCCCGTGTTCCTAAAGATATTAAAAGAAAAGATAAAACAATGACTCCTGATCTTCAGCTTGCTCTAAAACTGGCCGAACAGGCAGGCCAGTTAACCCTCAACTACTTTTCCCGCAAATCGCTACAGGTTTTTACCAAAAGGGATTCGACCCCCGTCACAGAGGCCGACCGGAAAGCCGAAGAGCTTATCCGGGCTGCTATAGCGTCTCACTATCCGGAGGATGGAGTGCTTGGCGAGGAATTTGCTGAGCGTCCATCCAGCAACAACCGTCGATGGATTATTGATCCTATTGATGGCACCAAGGCCTTTATTCACGGAGTGCCGCTTTATGGCGTAATGATTGCCCTTGAAATTCAGGGAACAGTGCAGCTTGGGGTTGTTCATTTTCCTGCGCTTGGTGAACTATACTGTGCTGAACGGGGAGGAGGCGCATTTCTTAACGGTTCACCGATAAGCGTATCTTCCATCAGTGACATCAAGGATGCAACGGTTCTTTACACAGAAAAAGAGTATCTGCTTGATTCACTCTCTCAACATCCCGTAGATCAGCTTCGCCATGAAGCCGCTCTTGTGCGTGGATGGGGGGACTGTTATGGTCACATGCTTGTTGCCTCCGGCCGGGCGGAAGTGTCAGTCGATAAAATCATGAGCCCGTGGGATTGTGCGGCACTGATTCCCATTGTTCTTGAAGCTGGTGGCTGTTGTTTTGATTACCGGGGAAAGACAACGATATCCGGCGAAGGGCTTGTCAGCGCCAACAAAGCTATCGGTACAGCACTGCTTGACGCGATTGACAATGGATAATGGATAATGGACAATAATGGTCAACTGTCCATTGCTTTTGCTATTGCTTTGGCAAAGCTGGGGCCGTCGAAAGATTCGGGGATAATGTCGACCTTGATGCCAAGTTTTTTAAGAGCGTTTGCCGTTGTCGTCCCGATGGCGGCAATCTGCACTCCGGCTGGTAGGGCGGTTGTCCCCATGGCCTCAAAAAAATTGATGGCGGTTGACGGACTGGTAAACGAGAGGCAGGAGAGCTCGCCTTGCTCCAGCAGCGACTTTATTTTCGCACTCTCGTCAAGCGAAGGGGCCAGGTTTTCATAGACGGTCAGCTCAACGCATTGGCCATCCCGTTTTTTGATTACCTCGGGAATTGTTCCAAGCGAAAGGCTTCCTCTCAGAAAGAGAAAGGTGTGACCGGCGATTGTTGCGCTGTCAATCTCCTCCATCAGTGTGACGGCATCAGCAATTTTCGGTATTGGTTCTGTTGTTATGCCGTGTGCAGCAAGATCAGAAGAGGTTGTTTTTCCGACAGCCCACACCTTGAGCTTTTGCAGGTTTTTCAGCTCATCAGGGCTCTCTTGCAGCAGTCTCTCCATAAAAAAAGTGACGCTGTTGGGACTGGTGAAAAAGAGTCCATCAAAGAGGCTGAGGTCGGGAACCTTCCAGCCGGAAACCGGCCTGATTTCGATTGTCGGAAAAACAATCGAATCAAGGCCGTACTCTTCCAGTTTTTTCACAAATGATGCTGCCTGATCTTTAGGACGGGTAACGAGAACAGTTTTCATCAGCGGGTTTTGCGGATTTGTGACAGAATGGCGTCTGCGCCCTGTTTCAGCAACTCTTCCGCAAGTGCGATACCAGCCTCTTCAGCCTGTTCTGGCGAGGTGAGTCCTGTTTTTGTGATTTCCTTATGCAACCCAACCTTGCCGTCAACCGAGCCGACATAGGCAAGCAGTTTCAATGTGCCATTTTTGAACGAAGCATACGCGCCGATAGGAATCTGGCAACCACCCTGCAGATGGCGAAGCAGTGCGCGTTCAGCGCGGCAGCAATATTCCGTTGTGGAGTGATTGAGGATTCTGACAATCTCTCTGGTCTGCTCGTCATCAATACGGGTCTCAATACCGAGAGCACCTTGACCGACAGCGGGGAGCATCACTTCATGCGGAAGAATTTCAGAGATGCGGTCGCTGAAATTAAGACGGAATACACCGGCATAAGCAAGCATCATGGCATCGAAGTGGCCCTCGTCAAACTTCTGAAAACGGGTGTTGAGGTTACCTCTGATATCCTGTATCTGCAAGTCAGGGCGGAGGCTTAACAACTGCGACATACGGCGAAGGCTGCTGGTTGCCATTTTAGCATTCTGTGGCAGATCTTTCAGCTTGACGCCATTTTTTGAAATAATGACATCCCTCGTATCCTCACGCTCTGTGAAGGAGGTGATAAGAAGCCCATCAGGAGTGCTTGTAGGGACATCCTTCAAGCTGTGAACTGCCAAGTCGATCTCTTTGGTGATCAGATGTTTCTCAATATCCTTGGTAAAGAGACCCATATCCCCGATTTTTGAAAGGGGAGAGTCGAGAATCTTGTCACCGGTTGTTTTAACCAGTTTGAGTGTGATATCGAGTTCAGGAAAATGCCGGGAAAGTTCCGCCTTGGTAAATTCTGCCTGCCACAAAGCGAGCGGGCTGGACCTGGTACCGATGATGAGCTGTTTTTTCAAAGCGATTACGTATTTTTATTTAGCGTGACTGATTTGGTTCTTCAAGATCGAAAACATTGCGCACAAGATCGACTCTGCTTGGCATTGAGTCTGTCGTGTCAATCGGAGCTTTGAGCATTTTAATGGGGTGGTGCAGGATTTTTTTCAGGATCCGGTCTGTAAGGTGTTCCATTCGTTGAAGCTCCTCTTCGCTGACCTTGTAGCGGTAACGTTCAAGTTCCTTCTCCTTGATCTCAATGAACTTCGACTGAAGATCGACGATGGTAGGCCGAACTTTCAGGGTGTTGATCCATTGACCGAAACCGACAAGCTCTTCTTCGATGATTGCATTCACTTTTGGAAGTTCACGGCTCCGTTTTTCAAGGTTTTTGTCGATGATGTGCTTGAGCGCATCGATATCCTTAAGGAACATATTCTGAAGCTTGCCAATGTCTGGATCGACGTTTCTCGGCAGTCCAAGATCAAGAATAATGACCGGCTTCAGCCGGCGTTTGATCATGCTCTGGTGCATGTCCGCCTCGCTGAGAACATACTCTTTGGTGCTGACAGCCGTTATGATAATATCGAACTCGTGCAGATGCTCCTTGAATGATTCAAACGGCAGTACCTTGTTGGTACCCAGCTCTTCAGCCAGGGCTTCAGCTTTCGAGAGCGTCCGGTTTGTAATCACAATGTTGCGGGCATTTTTCTGAAACATGTGCTTAGCCGCCAGTTCGCCGGTTTCACCTGCTCCAACAAGCAGTACCTTTTTCATCGAAAGGTTCGAAAAAATTTTCTGGGCCAGCTCAACGGCAGCATAGCTTACAGAAACGGCACCCTCCATGATCTTGGTCTTTGTTTTTACCTTCTTGGCAACACTGAATGCCGTGTGGCAGAGACGGGTAATCAAAATACCGGCGCTCTGTGCTTCAGCCGCAATACGGTAGGCGTTTTTGACCTGACCGAGAATCTGACCCTCACCAAGCACAAGCGAATCAATCGCGCTTGCAACCTCAAAAATATGGCGTGCCGTGCCGCAATAAAAACGGCTGAAAAAGTGCTCGGGCCGAACCTCCTTGCGTGCATCCTTGAAGGAGATGAGATACTCCTTGAGATACTCACCGGTCACCTCATGCATTGCTGGAACAACATAGAGTTCAGTACGGTTACAAGTCGAAATAACCATGGCTTCGTGGGCAAGTCCGCTGGAGATGAGGCCAGTAATGAACTCCTTGTTTTGAACTTCAGAAAGGGAGATTCTTTCGCGGATTTCAATAGGTGCGGTCTTGTGATTGACACCAACTGAAATGATGTTCATGGCAGGGTTGTTTAAGTGAACTGATGACGTATAATTCGATCAAAAGAGTGCGTCCGGAACAAACCAATAATTTCCAAATATATTCTAAATGCCGGTATTTTCAAAGAACCGCCTGTTTAAAAGGTCAGTCCATGAAATGTTGGTGAGAAAAAAGTCATCAACACAATCAAGATGGTAACGAAGAGAAAGAGAAAGATAAACAGATAGGCCATGTGCTTGATATCCCAGCCGATGATAGGCTTGATAAAGATTCCTGTACCATAGAGCAACCAGATGACGACGAGGGTGACAAGCTTTGGTTCGAAAAGGTTGATTATCTCGCCGGAAGCCTTTTGCTCAATTACGCCGGCAAACAGGGTAATAGAAAGAAAAAGAAACCCGAACGCCACGGCATGCATGGTGAGTTTCTCGAGCACTTCAAGGTTTGGCAGGCGCTGAAAAAGCAATTCAAAACGGTTTTGCTCTATCTGGCGGAAAAGCAGCAGATAAAGTATGCTGTACAGGCCGGCAATTGCAATGGCGCTGAAACCGAAAATTGCGGCAATAAGGTGTACTCCGATACCGATACCGCTGAATGTCATTCCCGCATTTGAGATCTGGGCCGTCAATATGGCAGAGATAAGCTGCGCGCCAGCGGCAAACGAGATGACAAAAAATCCGGTTCTGTCGCTTTTGGTTGTAAACTCTATAAACAGGTAGGTAATGGTCAGGGTCAACCCTACCATGGTCATGAGGTTAACGCTCGAATAGTTGATTTTGTAACCTTCAATGGAAGTAAGAAGTCCGAGATAGACCACATGAGTGAGCACTGTCACCGCCAGAAGAGGCTGTTTGTATCTTTTGGCAAGCTGGCTGTCACGAAAAAAATCGGCGCCATACAGAAACGTTGTGACAAGATAGAAGACCGAGACGAGCTGGTTGAGAACAAGCAGTGGTAGATTATCGAATAATATATTGTTCATGGTTTGGTTTCGGAGGTAAATGGTCATGAAGTCGGTAGTCTCCTGGACTGCGTTTATGCAAACGCGCGCAAGGGGAACCGTGGCCAGACAAAGATTGTGGCCGTTATTACAAAGAAAAAATGTATATTCCGCCCGATGCTAAGAACAAATATACTTATTTACAAGGATAAAAAGATGAGTTTGACAAAGAATATCAGAAATATAGCCATTATTGCCCACGTTGATCATGGAAAAACAACGCTTGTTGATTCCATTTTTCAGAAAACAGGTGCCTTCAGGGAAAATCAGCAGGTAAACGTACGCGTACTTGACTCAAACCCCCAGGAAAGAGAGCGGGGCATTACGATTTTTTCAAAAAATGCAGCAGCAGTTTACAACGATCACAAGATCAATATAGTTGACACTCCTGGTCATGCCGACTTTGGCGGCGAGGTTGAGCGTATTTTACAGATGGTTGACGGTGTGTTACTTCTTGTAGACGCTTTTGAAGGGCCGATGCCGCAGACCAAGTTTGTGCTGCGTAAAGCCCTTGAACTGCACCTGAAACCAATTGTGGTCATCAACAAAATTGATCGTCCGCAGTCTGACCCTGTCAAAGTGCACGATCAGGTACTCGATCTCTTCATTGCCCTTGGTGCCGAAGAGCATCAGCTCGACTTTCCCTATATCTTCACCTCCGCCAAACATGGCATTGCCAAGTACAGCATGGATGACGCAGATGGCGATATGAGTCTTCTGCTCGACATGATCATCAAGGAGATTCCAGCCCCGGTAGCCCATGACGATGGCGGTTTCCAGATGCTCGTTACCACGCTTGACTACAGCGATTACATTGGAAAAATAGCTATTGGTCGCATCCATCGCGGCAAGGTAAGCCCTGGCAGCCAGCTTGCTGTCGTCGGTCCTGACGGAGTGATGGGCAAGGGTACCGTAACAAAAGTTTTTCAGTTCGACAAAGTCCAGAAGGTCGAGGCCAAAGAGGCGACTTCTGGTGACATTATCGCAATCGCCGGTATTCCTGATGCCACTGTCGGCATGACCCTTGCTTCCGTTGAAGATCCGGTCTCGCTCGCCTCTTTCGATATCAGCAAGCCAACACTTTCCATGCTCTTTTCGGTCAACGACTCTCCCTTTGCAGGACTCGAAGGCAAAGAGGTCACCAGTCGCAAAATCCGTGAGCGCTTGATGAAAGAGAAGATGACCAACGTCGCCCTCAACGTCGAAGAGACGGAGAGCCCTGATACCTTCCGTGTTTCAGGACGTGGAGAGCTTCACCTTTCCGTACTGATCGAAACCATGCGGCGCGAAGGCTACGAGATTGCCATTGCAAGACCCGAAGTGATCATGCACCGTGATGAGGAAGGCACATTGCTTGAGCCTATCGAACACGTGACCATTGACATACCGGAAGAGTACACCGGTGTCATTATCGAAAAGATGGGCCGCAGAAAGGCCGAAATGACCTTTATGGGCACGCTTCGCGGCGGCATGGTCAGGGTTGAATTTGAAATTCCAACCAGAGGCCTGATTGGTTACAATCTTGAGTTTACCACCGATACCAAAGGTGAGGGAATCATGTCACATGTCTTCCTCGACTATCAGCCATTCAAAGGCAAACTGCCTTCCCGTGAGACCGGTGCACTGGTCGTCTCTGAAGCTGGCATCTGCGTCGCTTACGCATTGAGTGCCCTTGAAGACCGTGGCACCTTCTTTGTTTCACCAAATACCAAGGTTTATGGTGGCATGATTGTCGGTGAATCAACAAGAGGGCTTGACATTACCCTCAACGTCTGTAAAACGAAGAAGCTGAGCAACATGCGCTCCTCCGGCACCGACGAATCGCTCCGCCTTACCCCACCGAAAATTCTTTCGCTTGAGCAGGCACTTGAATTCATCAACGACGATGAGCTTCTGGAAGTAACACCCCAGAGCATCCGTCTCAGAAAGAAAATCCTCGACGTCAACCTCCGCGCAAAAGCCACCAAAAAGGCCAACGCATAGTTTCCTGGCAGGAAAACTCTTTTCAGTTCTCTCCGGGCGCTTCAATACAGCGCCTGGAGGGCTGATTTCACAGGTACCATTCTCTTCGTCTCTTCCGCAGAAGTTCAGAAATAGCAAAATCGAATCAAAAGAGCCCGCAAGCCTCAGCGAGTGGTGGTCGACGGGTTTGCGCCATCAGGAAAAATCATAGTCATGGTAGATCGACAAAGCAACTGGTGCCCGAGTTCATGGACGATAACGCCGGGGAATGTCGCCCATGTGATGATGAATCCAGGAATAATCATGTTGTTGTGGATGGAATGATGGCAACCCATGTAGAGACTGATCCGCCAGAATCAGGCAAAGCAGGCGGCTTGTTTATGCAGAACACATCAAGAAGCACCTCGTTTTCTGTAAAAAGAGAAACTCAGGAGTATTTGTCAACGAGTTGAAGGGAGCTGTCGATTGTTTTTTGATGTTTTTCCTGCCTGTAGAGGAAACCAGTTACAAGCCGGATCAGCACTTCAGTTGAGCTGAAAACTGATTGGAGCAGTAAGCCATACCTTTGTCGGGAGGCCGTTAAGGATGCCGGGATAGTATCCCGATTCCATGACCGATTTCAGGGCAACGACATCAAAATCTTTACAATCCTCAGGGATGCGCTTCATAACCTTTGCCTTGATGGGCCGTCCGTCTTCGCCAATAAGGACACTCACAAATACCTTGCCGGTAATACCGGCGGTTCTTGCCGTCTCAGGGTATGCGGGTTTTGCCTGATAAAGAAAACCAGGTGGTTTTTCGCAGCGAAGTAACATCGAAACCTCATCATTTGAAGAAGTTGGTCCATTTCCCGAACCTGACACTTTTGTCTTTTTCAGCTTCTTCTCTGTGGCATCAGGCGCTTTTGGCGCAGGTTGTCGGTCCGGGCCAGATGTAAACGTCGTGCCGCCGCCATTGGCATCGGGAATGAACGTCATAGGAACATCGATCATTTGACCGCGCACCCTGAAGGTCCAAATTTCACTCCAAACGCCCCTGAATGTTTTATCTCCTTCGACGACATCGTGAGCCGGCTCAGTGACGCGCATATCAAAAACATCAAAATCCTTGTACTCTTTAAGTCCGGAACGACTCATTGCTCCAATCACCGCTGTCATCATGGCGTCGCGGACCAACACGGGGTCGGCATTGGTAGAACCTGGATAGAATGGCTTCGAGATTGGTGCATCTCCGTTGCTGCTGGCAAAGAACAGTGCATTGTAGAACTTTGAATCGCCGCAGCGCTCAAGTTGATAACGAGTCAACCAAACACCTTGTGTCGGGTGCTGTTTGCCTTCTGGAAACTCGATCGGCTGGAGCACCAACGCAGCGAATGGAATGACATGATACTGCAACTGGCAGTTTGGCTGAAGCCCAAACTTCCTGTCTTCCTCGACTCCAAGTCGATACATCATTTCCGACATTGGAGGAGAGAAAATATATGCGATTGCCGTTTTATTGTTGAGCAGCTCCGCAGTTGTATTCACCATTTCGGCTTTAGTGATGCCAGCGAGCATTAATGACGCCACAAAAGCGGCAACAAGCACCATTACTTTCATTCTGTTCATTGTTGAGACATCCTTTTTGGTGTTCGTTATGGTTACCCAGGTTTATACAGATCGAACTAAAACGATACAAGATCATTGAAACCTTATCCAACTTTGCTTAAACGCACAGGCACACAACCAAAGCCAGACAGATTTTTTTCCTCAATGGCGCCAAGTAACAGTTGTGATTACTCGTTAAAATAAATGATAATACGTTTTTTCTAATATTTCTGCGAATACGAAGTACCAAAAGTCGCAATTTTTCAGCCTATTCGGCCACCTTTTTACTCAAAAAAGCACACGTGCTACCGCAGATATAATTTAAGGATAAATATAAAACCACTCACAGAACGTATTTTTTTATAGATAAACTCTCACACCTGCGACGGCCGTTGTCCTACCCTCACCCTTATTATAAGAGAAAAAAGAATGAGCCGAGCTTCATGAGGATCCTGATGTTCGTCAAACTGCACAGGAACTAATCAAGAACTATTGCTCAACAGAGTCAAAAAAACACGAATGATCGTCTACTGCACTTATCGTTAATCAACTTTCAGGGAGGAGTTATGCGTATTGCAACATTTGTCGAGGAGTTTCTCGCTGATCTCGGCTGGGTAGACGGGATTGAGACCAATGAAAAAAATGATGGTGATACCGGCTTACGGGTCATTACCAAAGTCATGATCACGATAAAAAATCAGACATACCGGCTCTTTCTTGATGCCATGGAAACATCGCAATGGCTCATGCTTACCCTTTACCCGCCCTACAAGGTGAATGAAGGCAAGTATGTTGATGCCTGTATGCTCTTCAACTATTTGAACAACGATTACCTCTATGGAGGTCGCTTGGCCGTTGGCGATGATGGAACTATCCGGCACCGTCAGATTATCGATGTCAGTGAAACCGAGCCATCAAAAAACATGATTAAAAACATGCTCGAGAACGCCATAGATATGTTTGAGCAGTACGGAGAATCCATTGCCCTTGTTGCCCTGACAAAAAAATCCTACGAATCCATCCGTGAGGAGATCGAAAAGAGAGAGGATATTGAGCGAGTCCGTAAAGGGGGTGAACAGGAGGAGGGCTAACGGTGAAACAGCAAGGAAGATTATTGAGAATGCATTTGCTCCTTTTCGGGAAGATGAACAACAAAAATGAAAACCATGAACAGACTTGATGGAGCGATCATCGACCGTGCAGAGGGGTGTATGCTCGGCCAACTTGCTGGCGATGCCTTGGGGAGTTTGGTAGAGTTTCAGTTGCCCGATGAAATTCTTTATCACTATCCCGACGGAGTCAGGGTAATGGCTGACGGCGGAACCTTCAACACCCTTGCCGGTCAACCTACCGACGATTCCGAAATGGCGCTGCTCCTTGCCCGTTCCCTTGTAAACAAAGGCCGGTATGATGCAGAAACGGTATGCAAGGAGTACCAGTGGTGGGTTGATTCTGACCCATTTGACATGGGAAATACCATTTATCAAGCCTTTCACGGAAAGCGGAATTTTACCAGTGAGGCAAACGGTGCGATGATGCGCATCAGCCCGCTCGGGATCTTTGGTGCAAAACACGACCTTGAAGCGGTTGCCCGGTGGGCACAGGAGGATGCGGCCTTAACCCATCCACATCGTATCTGTATGCAGGCAAATGCGATGTACACAATGGCAATCGCCCATGCCATCCGTACCGGAGCAACGTCAGTGGAGCTTTATGCTGCAATGCTCTTATGGATGCGGGAGATGGATATTGAACCAAAACTGTGTGACACCATTCAACGTGCAGCCGAAACAGAGCCTGCCGATTACATCAGCCTGCAGGGCTGGGTCCTTATCGCGTTCCAGAACGCACTCTACCAAATGCTTCATGTCTTAAGCGTTGAAGAGGGGGTGGTCAACACCATCATGCAGGGAGGTGATACCGATACCAACGCAGCAATTGCCGGCGCACTGCTCGGCGCAGTTCACGGTCGCACATCCATTCCGGAAGCATGGATCACAACGTTGCAGAATTGCCGCCCTGAAGTCAATCAACCAAATGTGCATCGTCCTCGCCCTGAATGCCTGTGGCCAGTTGATGCTCTTGAACTTGCCCGTCAACTGCTATGAAAAATTGTTTACCTATGCTGCGCGTGTTCAAGGAATTGTATTGAATATCCAAGTTGTTTTCATCAATATACTTTCCAAGAATACGCCGGGCAACTTCTTTGTCACCAGTATCAGAATTGTAGACTTGTATTTGTGAACTGTCTCTTTGAACTACACGGTATGATTTTCCGTCATGAAGTTTTATCGAGGCTTCCGCAATGATTTCGCCGAGGTCTATACCAAATCTTCTCGCTCTGTTACTTGGATGAGCAACAACCGAAGAAATATGTTTTATAAAGGCTTTGAGAGTATGCCTCATATATTCATTTATTGGGTTGATTTCACCAATCGCTTCTTTATGAAGAACTTCTCGTATCATTGATGTGATACTGCTACAATTTGGTTCCGAGTCCCAATACATCCGGTTCTTTCCATGGCCATCATTAGTTTTAAGATTATCAAACTCTTCTTCCAATTGTATTGCCGACGAATTTGGGGTCAAAAACACAACAATAAGATTTTTTATCGATGCATCATCTTGTAATATAGCCTTGTAGTATTCGTTGAGTTGCGTTGGATTCGCAGCACCGATTTTTATTTTATTTTCAATAATTATTCGGTGTGTCTCTGTATGGTTCCCGGCTAAAAAAGATAACTGTATGTCAATATCTTTTCGCCGGTCCTCCAGTTGGTATGGTTCTTCCAATGAAACTTCAGAATTTATAAATGACTGAGTCAGAATATCCTTAAGCAAATCAGAGCTTATTTTTGAAACAAAAATTCTGACAAACGCATCGCCCAGTCCGTGGTCCTCGCCACTGTCAAGTAAGTATCCGAGCATAGCGGACATGCTCGTCTCATGAAGACGGGATTTTCCTTGACTTAAAACCTGAAATATATTCAATTCTGCCTCGAATAGTTTTAATATTGTTTAGACTGATCTGCCTGATTCGGAGAAAACAGAAAGCTCCATTCTTCATAAAACAACTTTCCAATTATTTCGACAAGCCAGATGTCATATTATCTGAAAATGATATGAATAAATAACACTTATTTATCATTCAGGTTTATGCGGATCAGCCAAAAACGATATAAGATTATTTAAATTTTACCTACCATTGAGAACAAGGTATGGGCATAGCGAGAGCTGTACATATCATTTGTTTCGCCAAATTCACCATTTCGTACTGAGATTACGCTTTAAAACAAGAAAAAACTAAAGCGTTCCACTAATATTACCGCAAGCGCAGAGTGTCGCCACCCAACATTAGGCACAAGCAGATTTTTTCTCAAGTGCTCCGCTACCGCCGCCTGCACATTGACCGCGCGGCAGCACAATCAGCCATCCAAGCCAGCATTGCAGCCAATCAGCTCTCAACTATTGAGCCCGCCCCCCGTTTCGCTGCGCGCCTTCGGCTAGCCTCACCCGCAGTAGGGGATTGCAGTGCTTCACCAGCACGCAGTATCAAGATCGGTGGCCGGGCAGGGCAGCGGGTAGCGGCGCTTTACTTGCTGCTGCCCTCCAGTCATCACAAGACCGCTCAGCAAAATTAGCTGAGGGTATGGAAGTGTGGACGTTATTCATTTTTTGTGATTGTTAGCGAAACTGTCTCTTCGATCTCTTTAATGATTCTTGTTGGCGCGACCATAAAAAGTAACATTTCAGCTAAATAAGGTTTGCTGCCCGGACCATAGATCTCGCACGCAAGCTGCTTTACAAGTCCACAGTAGCTATGAAAGGCTTCCTTGTGAGATAAAAAATTGAACTCACGTTTTGTGAGGTTGAATATTGTTTCCATATCATATTTTGACAAATTGGAGCTACGCCCTATAGGTTGCCGAAACAGTTTGGATGATTCTGAGTGATTGAAAAGCAACCAGTTAAGGGTGTAGATGGCGCGCGAGTCATAAATCGCATATTCATTAGGGTTTATAAATGAAGCAACCTTGGATAGAGACGAGATACATTCAAAGGAGTTTCTTGTTAGCGTTCCCTTGTTTAGTTCATCCAGAAACTTTTTAATTCGAAGGTCGTTTCTTTCATTTCTTCTGAATGACCCAATGCCACCCCAGTTTTGGATTGCCCAATAGTGGCTATCTAAACTGTCGTCGCCAAGGATTTTCTCACGAAAATTGTCTTTAAGATAAATGTTTTGTAAATAGCTGTCCCTGTATTCTGGTGGAATATCAATCGGACAATCAGTTGGAAATCCCCACTTATATTTATTTAGTGGTGATTCTTTTGCTATTTTTTTAAGTGCGTCTATTAGATTGCTCATTGGCATGGTCTTGTTCTACGGCCGATAACATTTTTTAGATTGATCTGCCTGATTCAGGAAAAGCAGACGTTTTTTTGTAATAGAAGCGTTGATAGGTCATAACCTTAAAAGATCCCAACGGTCAAGGTATTTTTTGTTCGGGTCAGCAAACTTTCTCATTGGCGTATCTTGATGTTGCTGTCCATTTCGACCTGGTGTATTAAGCCAGTGCGAGTGATTTTCCTTTGCATATTGCGCGACTTCCTTACGAGGTGCGATATAATACTCAGGAGCACGTAGACCGTCAATGCTCACAAACACAAAAAATAGATTAGTTGCCATGTCATTTTCTATTTTTTGATTGAGTATCCAGTCCTTGCGATTACCTTGACTTGTTTTTACCTGAATTCCAACGCTTTTTGTTGCATCAGCATTGGAAGCTATAATATCAATGCCTCTTGTATTACGAAGAGTTATTGATGCAACATATCCCCTGCGGGATAATTCTGCAGCAACGAAATATTCTCCAGCCACGCCGCATAATCCAGCAGTTAGCCGAATCGGTTTAGATTCTATGCTTTTCATATTGGCTTTAGGTGTTAATAATGGTGAAGTGAATTCCAATCGGTAGACAAAAAGTGGCTGAGTTTAAGTTGGAAACCTTAGCTGTTCATGCAGCGGAAAGGCGCTGCCGTATTGAATAACTTAGGCCCAACCATTATTTTACACAATGAAAAAGGAAAAAACACATTTTTTCGGACACACACGTCAGGTTACGCTTCTTGCAAATGCAGAAGAACAAGTATCACGCTGGCCAGATGAAGAGCTTTTTGCTTGCTTCGCTGCGCGCCTTCAGCTTGTCTCACCCGCCAGTTATTCCTGTGCAGAAGATTATAGGTCGAAGCAAGTGCCGTGTCATCCTCGAAATCGTTCTCTTGTATTCATATAGACTGTCTTTGATCAAGCTTGATTGAGATTCCAGTGATGGCAATTACAGTCAATCTTCATGCCACATCCGCACCCACTCCCGTTGGGCTGTTGTTTCGGGCGAGAATGGACGGGTGTGTGATTTTTCGGTGGTATGCCACAACTGGTGAACGGCAGCTAATGCCTTCTCATCTGTCATCCCATGCCGCACAAGATAACAGCCAACCACCATACCTGTCCGACCAACACCACCCCAGCAATGGACGTATACGACGTGACCGTTCTCGGCAGCATGGTCAATGCTGTTAAGAATGGTGACCATATCCTGGCGTGAGCGCGGGACGCTAACGTCAGGAATGGGACAGCGGCAGTAGCTCATTGGTTTACCAGTTGTAGTACGATCGGGAAGAAATGGGCGATAGGGCTGCAATCCATCTCCAGGCCCATCCCAGGGTTCAGTGAGATCAATCACAGAGGAGATGCCGCACGACAGGAGTTTGATGACCTTTGACTCAGCCAATACCGGATCAAGAGCACTCGGATATTCGCCTGCAAGGAGTGTATCGGTGACCCAGTAACTATTGGGAAATGGTCGTTGTCGGGTTGTTATCGATGAATTCATTGAAGTGGCCCTTTCTGGTTAATGATTGTAAGGTTGTGGTGCTTTATTTCCCATCAGACGCAATCAATTTTGCAAGAGTCAGATGGCCGCCATCCGGGTAACCCCATCTTTCAACAAGCTGATATTTCTTTACCAAATCCAGGTAATCACCACACACACCACTGCTCCCCATACTGTCGTAAAACATAAAGGCAGGGAGTCCGCCCTTGTTTTCGAGCAGAACACGTTTCAGCTCTTTTGGATAGTCATGATAATTGCCTCCAAACCCAATCCCGGAACGGACGTGTACCAAACATTTCGGTGCAATATTCTTTCGTGAAAACGCCGAAATGAACGCGGCGATTGCTTCGCAGCGTGCAAACATGAACTCAAACGCCTCGGGCCCATGATCATCGCCAAAACCATCCATACGTTTGAACCGGCAGAGAACCACAAATGGATCGGACCATTCAAAATGAACCCGTGAAATGGTGCTCTCATGCCGTTGTGCCAAATCTTCCCATGACATTCCGAACACTTTCTTGGGAGATAATTCCTCTACCGAGCGAAGCTCATAGCCTTTGAATCCCTCCTCTTTAATGGAGTTGTCGAACTGGCTGCGATCTACTGAATAGTCCGCATAAAAGAATCGCTGAAACCTTTTGCCCAAAAACTTGACCGGCACTCCGTGCAGTGCTGAGCAAGGGTAAAAGACGCATTCGCTGAGAAACTTGTCGATTGTATTCATGTGCAGTTTTGTTGCGGTGAACGTTGCTGAAACTGTTCTGCCTCCAGAATGGAGCGACAACCTGATTGTATCCAAATGGGGCAGTCATTCCTTCATGATACACTCGATGGTCAGACAAAAACCGTCACAGGGTTCCTGAATCATCAGATATTTTCTGATATTGGTTTTTCAGCCACCCTAAACGCTCATACCATGAGGCAGTCGAGACCGCCGCTTGTCCGCATGCAGTACATCGATCGGCAACTTCGCGATAACACCTATCCGAACTGCACCGGCATTGCCAGGCATTTTGAGGTTTCAACAAAAAGCATCCAGCGTGATGTCGATTATATGCGCGACCTGCTGCACGCCCCTATCCACTTCGACAGCAAGAAGAACGGCTATTACTACTCAAAGAGAGAGTGGGTCTTTTTGCCCTCAACCACCTTTGATCGGCAAGAAGCCGAAGCGCTGATCGTCACCAAAAAGGTACTCGCCCAGTATCAGGGAACCCCATATTATCAGGAGGTAAGCCGTGCCCTCGACAAGGTGCTGCAGTATCTGCCCGGAGCGTTACTGCCGAGCCAGCTCTCAGAGATATACTCCTTCGAGCCTTTTACGTCAACTGCCATCGACCCGCACTTTTTTGCGCTCATCGAAGATGCCATCCGAAACAAGGTAAAACTCAATCTCACCTATCGGGCATTCTGGAACAGCCAGGAGAGTGAACGGGTTGTTCAGCCTTACCGTCTGCACTATTCACACACCAAAGAGAACTGGACGCTCTTTGGCTACTGCGAACTCCGAAACGAGATACGCTCCTTCATTGTCAGTCGAATCAGGCAGGTCTCCCTTACCAAAACACCGTTCACCATTCCCGCTGCCTTTTCAATTGACCGCTATCTTGAAGAGAGTTTCGACCAGATTCACGAAGAGGAAGTTATGGATGTTGCAATTCTCTTTACACCCTATCAGGCACAATGGATAAGGGAACACCGCTGGCACTCCACACAGGTGATCGAAGAGCAGCAGGATGGATCGGTCATCCTGAAAATGCGTATAGGAGCGCTCGATGCGGTGATGCACTGGGTTCTGCGCTACGGCAAAGAGGCTGAAGTGCTGGAGCCCGTGGAACTGCGGTGCATGATTAATGAGGAGCTGCGACTCACCAGAGAATTATATAAAACTGAGCGGTGACGCCTTCTGGCTCTTTGTTGAGGAGTCCAAAAAAGAAGAGATACTTATTTTACCCCTATGACAGCCGTTGTCTCATCCTCACACTTATTATAAGAAGAAAAGAACGAGCCGAGCTTGATGATGATTCCGATGTTCGTCAAGCTGCACAGGTAACAATCAAGGGCTATTGCTCAATTACCGCTAATCAACTGTCAGGGAGGAATTATGCGTCTTGCAACACTTGTTGAAGAGTTTCTTACCGATCTCGGCTGGGTAGACGGTATTGAGACCGAGGAAAGGTTTGAGGGTGATGCCGGCTTACGGGTCATTACCGAAGTCAAGCACGGCGGGGCAGCCATGACCGCCTTTGCGAGGCTTCAATTTGAGGAGATGACGGAGTATGAACGCGAGGCAATAAAAGGCGGCCTGAAAAAGTATTGCGAGCTTGATACCATGGCAATGGTCATGATCTATGAGGCGTGGATGGACTGGCTGCAATAAGAGCCTGCTCCACCAACCATTCAACGCTCTTGTTGACCATTCTGTATGTCCCACACAATCGTATCGGAACTAAAATCTTGTTCGTGAGGCCACATAATTCCATGGTGAGCGGGACGGACGAGGCGAAAATATGATACGTCCTCAAGTTCTTTAAATGCACTGCCACACAGATAGGGTTTAACATCAAAAATACCGGAAACGCCACTACTCGTCACAATATCGATAAGGAGGTTATCCAACGGAACCGCTTGTATGATTTTATCCATTTTCACTCCTCTTCTTGGGGACGTTGATTGGTCAATCCCCATTATCCCACATATCCTTGTAGATGTACACATATTCACTTGTTGCGACAGGATCGATTGTGTAATAATGGCGGCAGAGTTTTTTGAAGAGCAGCAGCATGTTCTCGTCAAAACAAAAATCCAGAATCCCGTCAAGGCAGTGCTCTATCCTGTCAGGGTCGTTGTCTTGACTTTTTATGATTGCGTCAACATCGACAGTATAAAGCTTTTCCGCCTCTTGTGCGAGCTGGCGGGTGTATTGTACGAGAGGTCCAATCTTTTTAACGAGATTGTTCATTGTCGGAGTGTCGGAATGATTCATTACCATCGCTTTGCGGTTCTCTGAACAGCGTTTTCTGTCGGAACCAGCTCACCCCATTCTGCTATAACCTTGCCGAACTCCTCCTGGAATGCCGGTTTGCGGAGGTTTTCACCCTTGACCTTGGCAGCAAACACTTTCCATCGGGCTTCATCCTTCATGACATCCACCAGCAGGGAGCGAATGTTAACCATAACCCTGGCCAGTCTTGCGTACTCCTTGCGGGGTGCATTATTGTTCAGTTGAGTGAGACCGGAGAGGTAGTAGGTCAGAATCTGTTCCGGAAAACGCTCTTCGAGTTGTTTCGCTATCAGCAGCTCTTCACCTGAATCACCGGTATGACAGGGATAGTTACCCTTGAGCAGGAGTGCCAATGCCTCGTCGTACTCCTCACGCGCCATCCGTATCTTGAGGCGTTCCGCGGCCCGTGATGTATCAAGCTGCTCAACTATTTTTGGTTCAAAGAGCATCCACTCTTCGGCAGTGCACCTCTGTTTAAAGCTCTTGTATTTTTCCAGGGTAAGAAAATCGACTGTTTGCTCAAACTGGATGGCAAGATAGTACTCCCTGTTCCCATCCTCAAGGGCCCGGTCGGAAAGGAATGCTCGAAGTTCATCCATCCGCCCCACCCCATTCTTCATCCCTTTTTCGGCAATAGAAAGAGCCTCCTTGCGGTTTCCTTCATCCCAATAGAACGTAGCCAGATCGTGGTAGTCGTTACCGTATTTCAGCTTTTTGTGACGCAGTTCCAGATATTTCGTCCGTTCACCCAGTTTTCGGTAGATCTTTCGAGCATGATCGGTTGGCCAATCCTTGTTCATCGCTTCCAGCATTTCCGCCAGATTGAGCCAGTCATCATAACTGCGGCAAGTGGCATAAGCCAGATCATAGAGCGAGTCATCCATGCCGGAATTGCCGCTCTCAATGAACGGCACGATTTCATCAAGGAGCGACCGGCGAGCCTCTTCGTCAACCGTTGAGTCCTCCAGTATCGTCTGGATTTCCTGCATCAGATCGGTAACACCATCCTCTTTTTCATAGTCACCGCCACCATATTCGTCGAGATCATACAGGTCGGAATACAAATCCCCCCAAAGGGACATGATTATCTCACCCTCCGACCGGCTCTTCTGCGCGGTGGTGAGAGGGAGGTGTTTCTGCAGGTAGTCCAGGCATTCGACACGTACATCAGTTCGATTTTCGGCAAGCTTTACAATCAATTCAATCAGCATCTCCGGCTTGGCTGTCTCCAATAACTCGATCAGCGAGTCAGTATTGGTCTTCTTTTTTGACATAATGATCGTAAGGGTTCGGGTTTGTTTATTTTGGAAGGAAAAGTATGCCAATAATGAACATGAACGCAGCCTTGAGTAAATTTATTGTCAGTTGGTTACCAATAGCGGACTTGTAAACGGAATATAAAAAATGTTTTTTTGAGCATAAGTGATAACACAAACTTTCATCGCCAATGAAAAACTACCTCATCGGTTTACTGGCAGCAATTCTTTTGCTGGCACCACACAATGGATTTGGGGCAACACCCTTACCGGAAGAAATATCACAATGGCGCTTGGCCGCCGATCAAGGCGATGCAAAGGCTCAGTTCAATCTCGGGACAATGCATGAGAATGGCAAAGGAGTGCCGCAAAACTATGTTGAAGCCATGAACTGGTATCGTCTTGCCGCTCAGCAAGGTTATATAATGGCTCAGTTCAATCTCGGTACGATGTACGAGAATGGCAAAGGAGTGTCGCAAAACTATGCTGAAGCCATCAAGTGGTATCGCCTTGCCGCTCAGCAGGGTGATGCAAAGGCTCAGTTCAAACTCGGATCGATGTACGCGATAGGCCAAGGCGTTCCGCAAATCGATGCTGAAGCCGTGAGATGGTTTCGCTTGGCTGCTCAGCAGGGGCACACAGGGGCGCAAAGTGCATTGAAGAGCGTAGGAGAACAGTAAGCGAATATGGCATTCAACAAACTGAATGTCCATAAAGGTTACATTACAGAAGAGAGGAAGGTAAACGGCTCTTTCCCATCAGTTTGATTGAGTTTGGCAAGATTCAAGAATGGGAATTCCCCGATAGCAAGGGAAGGGATTTGGCAGAAGAAATCAGGTTGTACTACATTCCGTCATTTATCGGGTGGGAAAAAGACAACAAAGCCTATACAAAAGAATTTGGCAAGCTGTTGAACTCATTCCAGGCAGAGAGGAACACTGAAGGAAAAGTCTGAACTTCCGTAGAATAATCATGACAGAAGCGAAGGGCGCGAACCCATAAAATCAGAGTCGCAGCGCATTTTATCCGCAGAAGCAGAAATTCACTCACCCAACTCCGCGACAGGCTTCTGCCCATGCTGGTGAACGACCATGTCCCCGTGACTCCTGCCACGCTTCCCACCTGAACAGCGCTCCCTGGGCGGTTTTGGTTTTTTACAGGGTTTTGTCAGGCACCTTCCTTGCGAAATCAGGTTTTCCCCAACTTTTGCTTGGTATTGCATGAAATATCATATATAATACCAGCATGAGCATACCTGATATTGTACTCGACACCAATGTCGTCATTTCCGCCCTTCGTTCAAAGAAAGGCGCTTCGTACAAGTTATTGTCATTGATTGGAACAGATCAGTTTGAAATTCACGATTCAGTGGCCCTTGTTCTTGAATACGAAGATGTCATGCAACGCCACAGGGAAGAATTTGGATTATCAAAGGAAGACGTCTCAATTTTTATTGATTCACTCTGTTCGATGGCGCAGCATCATAAAATATATTTTCTGTGGCGACCGTTTTTGAGTGACCCAAATGATGAACTTGTGCTTGAATTAGCGGTTTCGGCAAAATGTGCATATATCGTCACGCACAACATAAGGGATTTCAGGGGTAGTGAAAAATTTGGTATTCAGGCAATAACCCCGAAAGAGTTTTTGCAAATTATAGGTGAGGTGAAAAAATGAGCGCGTTAAGTTTACGTTTACCCAAATCATTACACGAGCAACTTCGTGAAGTAGCACAAGAAGAAGGTATTTCCGTCAATCAGTTTGTGATGCTTGCTGTGGCTGAAAAAGTTGCTGCTCTTTCAGCAATTGAATATTTAGAAAAGCGGGCAAAGCGCGGCAGCCGTGAAACATTTCTTGAAATATTGAGCAAAGTTCCTGATGTGGAACCAGAAGCCTGTGATAAATTGTAAAAGGGTTACTTTTTCCACCCGTTCTTTTATTCGATCAGCGTGCTGCTATGAGTGAGATCAGAACAACCGAATACGCAGAATTTATTGTCGATATCAAGTCTCGTATTCGCCAGCGGCAGTATCAGGCGTTCCGGGCGGTGAATACGGAGATGGTCGCGCTTTATTGGGAGATTGGTGAGTCCATTGATCGGAAACAACAGAAACTCGGCTGGGGAAAAGCGG
>CAIJWE010000047.1 GCA_903824295.1 uncultured Chlorobiaceae bacterium | reverse complement strand
TGTATTTCATTTTTATGTCTCGATTAATCTCTCCGAATAACCACTTTTTTTGTGGTAATGGAAATCTTTATGAGATAAAATTGATAGCTGGGATTAATTGATATAATTCTATTTAACATTTGTAAATCGGGAATTGCTGCATATCAAGGGAAAAAAGTCAAGAGGTTCTCTTGTACGTCCGTGATCATTTATCCGATCTTCCGGTCATCGTGACCTCCGCTGCAATGTCAGAGAACGATGAGGCCGATGTGTTTAAAATGGGAGCATTCGATTATCTGGTAAATCCTGTCAATAGTACGAGGCTTGAAGTCACCATAAAAAAAGCGATTATCGAATCAGAACGGAGCCAGCAGGCGAGCCTTTTCTCTGTAGTGATTACCAATAGCCCGATTACCATTGTTATTACCGATAGAGAGGGGAATATTGAATTTGTCAACAATGCATTTTGCCGAACTACCGGTTACTCTTTGAAAGAAGTCGTAGGTCAAAACCCGAGGGTACTGAAATCCGGAGAACAGTCCGATAGTTTCTACAAGGAGCTCTGGGATACCATTACCAGTGGAAAAAACTGGCATGGTGAATTTCATAACAAGAAAAAAAATGGAGAGCTCTACTGGGAGTATGCCGTTATCATCCCGATCATTGATCCTACCTGGTCGATTACGCATTTTGTCAGTGTCAAGCAGGATATTTCCTTGCGGAAAAAGGAGCATGAGGCACTTGCTGAAAGTGAACGCCGCTTTCAGGAACTTGCGGATCTTCTGCCGCAGACTATTTTTGAAGTTGATCTCAAGGGCTGGATTACCTATACCAACCGCATAGGCTTTGAAACTTTCGGATATTCTCAGGAGGATTTTCATAAAGGAGTTCACAGTCTGATGCTTTTTGCGCCGGAGGATCGCGCACGGGTCAAGCAGAATATGGAGTATCGTGTAAAAAATATTCCGTTTGATAATCATGAATATTCAGGGTTGAGAAAAGATGGTACACTCTTTCCGATTCTGGTCTATACTTCACGGGTTATTCGGGATGGGGCGCCGGTCGGCGTTCGGGGTATTGTGCTCGACATTACGGAACGCAAACAGGTTGAGGAAAAACTGCAGGTGTTGAACCAGACACTTGAAGAGCGTATTGAGGAGAGGACAAAAAAACTTGACAAAACTCATCAGCAGATGATTTCGCATGAAAAACTTGCATCAATAGGTCTGCTTGCCTCTGGAATTGCTCATGAACTGAACAATCCCATCAATTTTGTCATGATCAATTTTACAACACTCAAGGATGCCGTCTCTGACTTTCAGAAGATGCTGCAGGAGTATGGAGGTATTATCAGGAAATTTGAGGATGGGAACTGCTCAGCCATTGAGTTACAGGCGATGCACAAGATGGAAAGGGAATTCGCTATCGACACGCTTTTCCAGGATATATCGGATATTTTTATCGAGTCACAACGGGGCTTTGAGAGAATAACGGCTATCATTTCAAGCATGAGGAATTTTTCATTTCGCCATACTCTTGATGAACGGGTCATGTTTGACATCAATAACGGTATACACGATGCGCTTGTCATTTCGCGTTACGAATACAATAATTATGCAGATATCGAAACGGTACTGGAAAAGCTTCCGCCCATTTCTTGTAATCCTGAACAGATTAATCAGGTTTTTCTCAACTTGATTGTCAACAGTGCTCATGCCATAGCTTCCCGGCAGAGCAGTTCACACGGCAAAATCACTATTCGTACCTGGCTTGACAGCAGTAACGTTTACTGTTCAATTGCAGATGACGGACCCGGAATTCCGATAGCAATCAGAACCCGTATTTTCGATCCGTTTTTTACGACAAAAGATCCGGGCAAAGGCACGGGACTTGGGTTGAGTATCTCTTACGATATAATTGTTAATAAACATGGCGGGACGCTCACTGTAGATTGCCCAACTGAAAATGGTACCATTTTTACGCTGTCACTGCCACTGAAAACTACTGGGGCGGTGCTCTGACGTTTTCAATTCTTCGCAGCTATACCTGTTTGAAGCTGTTGAAGTCTTTGGTTATGGAGTGAAACATTTTGTTGGTTGCGCTCTGCATGATCATCGACATGCCGGCATTGGTCATGGCGTGCAGAATTTTTTCAGGCACAATTCGGAATGCCGGGTACAGAACAAACCGGACATCAATTTTCAGGTCGAATTGAACCCTTGTTTTGTCTCCCGTCACAGGGTGCATCTGCATGTCGCCGAAGGCTTTGCCCTCAAAGAGATACTTCGCAGGATCCTCAATTTGTGCGCTCACCGGGTAGTGTTTCCAGTTGATTTTTTTGCCTATGGTGTAACGTCTGATTGTTTCGTCGGAAAGCTCTTCAGGGTCTTCGCATGCAATATGCTCCGGCAGTTCCACCAGGAGTTCTTCGCTCTGTTCGACAAAAAAGATGACATCGAAGGGGTTGTTCTGCGGATCGGTAACACGAAAAAGCCACTTGTAGACATTGTCAATCTCCGTGAGTTCTACACTGTGGCAAAACGGGTTGAAGGCCAGTATTCTTTTCTGGTCAGAAAGATAGGCTGTCGTCCGCTCAAACTCTCCGTGAAAGATCCAGTCGCCCTTGCTTACTCCTGTTGCATCCATTTCCATGTACGTGTGATTGTCTATTCCTTATAGTTCATTTCTGGCGATGTGCCACATACAACACTGAGCCCCTGCCACAGAAAAAATATAGGGAGAATTTATGACAAACTCTCTTTTTCAAATGGCAGCTCTCTTCAGGAGGGGTGTGATTATCCAAGTTCAGCCTGCAGCCGCTCGGCCTGGTCATGCATTTTGAGGGCATTGATGACATCCTGCAGATCCCCTTGCAAAATTTGCGGAAGAGCGTGGCTGGTAAAGCCGATACGGTGGTCAGTGACGCGCGACTGCGGGTAGTTGTAGGTACGGATTTTGGCGCTCCGGTCTCCGGTTGTGACCATCGAACGGCGCAGATCGGCGCGTTGCTGCTGTTGCTCGGCGAGCTGAATGTCGTAGAGTTTTGTGCGAAGCATCTGCATGGCTCTCTCCTTGTTCTGGAGCTGTGAGCGCTGCTCCTGACAGGCAGAGACAATACCTGTTGGCATATGGGTGATTCTTACGGCGGTCTCCACCTTGTTGACGTTCTGGCCACCCTTCCCTCCGCTTCGGTAGGTGTCGAATCGCAGATCTTCGCGGCGGATTTCGACATCAACCTCTTCGGCTTCCGGCAGAACCGCCACGCTTACCGCAGAGGTGTGAATCCGACCCTGTGTTTCGGTGTCGGGGACACGCTGTACACGGTGTACACCGCTTTCGTATTTCATGGTGCCATAGACATCGTGGCCGCTGACACCGAGGGTAATTTCGCGGAAGCCGCCCGGTACCGAACTTTCGTTGAAGTGCAGGGTTTCACACTGCCACCCCTGCTGCTCGGCATACCGCTGGTACATTCTTGTCAGGTCGGCGGCAAAAAGCGCGGCTTCTTCTCCACCGGTACCTGCCCGGATTTCGATAATGACGTTGCGCGAATCGGCTTCGTCTTTTGGCAGCAGCAGTATTTTGAGCTGCTGCTCAAGTTCTGGCAGCTTTTTCTGCAGTTGGCCGATTTCAGCCTGTACGAGCTCTTTCATCTCTTTATCGGCCTCGTTTTTCAGCAACTGGCGCGATTCATCGAGTTCTGTTTTTGTTGCGGCGTAGAGGTCGTAGGCTTGAACAATCTCTTTGAGGTCGCTGTACTCTTTGTTCAGTTTTCTGTATCGCGCCTGATCATTTGCCGCCTTTGGGTCAGCAAGCAACTGTTCAAGGTCGAGATGTTTTTCTTTTATGGATCGCAGTTTATCGAGCATTGATGTTCGGGCGTCAGCCTCATGGGTTGAAAATATCGTTGATAAGGATGTATGCGAAAAGTGCCATAAGCAGAGCCATACCGACCTGCTGGATACGCATCTTGATTGCAAAAGGGATCTCCCGGCGGATGATGCCTTCAAGAGCATTCAGTACAAATTGTCCACCGTCAAGAGCAGGAACCGGCAGGATATTGATGATCGCCAGAGAGATGGAGAGCATGGCCAGAAAATAAAGGAAGCTTACCGGCCCCTGTTCCGCGCTCTGGCTTGCTATTTTTGCAATTTTGATTGGTCCTCCGACCGACTTGCGGAAGTCCTCTTTGCCGGTGAAGATTTTCGCAAATCCCTGAACGGTCATTGAGCTCATCTTCCAGGTCTGGTTAAAGCCGCTGACGATTGAACTCTCAAGACCGACTTTTTTCCGTTCTGTTGCAAGCGTGGTTTTCAGCGAAATGCCAATTTTTCCTGAGGAATTGGGTATGACGGTGGCAACAAACGTTTTTCCTTCGGTACGGAGGAGTTCGGGGGTTATGGTGCGACCTTGAACAGGTTGAAGGTATTGCCAGGTAATCGAGATGGGCTTGGCGGCATGGGACGAGATAATGCCGACAACTTCTGTCCAGTCTGAGACTGCATGGCCGTTGATTGCTGTAATGAGTCCGCCGGACTGTATGCCTGCATTTCGGGCGGGCATGTTTTCCAATACTTCGTCAATGAGTGGTGGAACGATTGGTCGTATGCCAAGGCTCTGCGTCTCGTTGATCTTTGATAGAATGTTTGACGGTGCCTTCAGAGTTATGCTCTTTCCATCGCGCAGGATGGTGTAGTTGAGTGACTGGGCAATGAACAGTTCCGGATCGAGCGCCTCTTCCCAACTTGCAACGGTTTTGCCATTTGTGAGCTGAAGCCGGTCGCCGGTTTTCATGCCCATGGATGCAAAGAGCGATCCCTTTTCAATGAAAGCAGGAGTGTTGACGCTTGTGCGTGCCTCTCCGAGCACAAAGGTTACGCCGATAAAGATCGATGCCGCAAGAATAAGGTTCATGGAGACGCCACCGGCAAGCACAATCAGGCGCTGCCATACCGGTTTTGCCCTGAACTCCCAGGGCTCTGGTTCCGTGGATTGAAAGTTGGTGTCGAGGCTTTCATCGACCATGCCGGCAATTTTGACATAGCCTCCAAGAGGAAAGAGGCCTATGCCATACTCGGTGTCACCGATGGTCTTTTTCCAGAGTCGCTTTTCCCAAAAGTCAAATCCGATATAAAATTTGTCAACTCTCATCCCAAAGAGTTTTGCCGTCAAAAAATGGCCAAGTTCATGTGCGGTGACCAGAATGAAGATGGCAACAATGAAAAAAAATATTGAGCTTAGAAAATCCATAACGATCCTTTATTGTTCTGTAGAAAATTGGGTTTATGCAATAAATTTATTTGCCGTGTCGCGAGCCCAGTTGTCGGCCTGGAGATAATCCTCAAGCTCGACAGGGATGTATGGCGAGTGTGCCTGCATGGTTTTGTCGACCGTTTCGGCAATTTCCGTAAATCTGATTTTTTTACCAAGAAAGGCGGCCACGGCAATTTCGTTTGCCGCGTTGAGTACTGCCGGGTAGGTTTTGCCAGCTTTCAGTGCGTCAAAAGCGAGGCGAAGAGCAGGGAAGCGCTCCATATCCGGCTCCTCAAAGGTGAGTGTTCCGATGTTTGTGAGGTCAAGTTTCTTGATGCCGCTTTCGCATCGCTCAGGCCAGGAGAGGGCATAAGCAATCGGTGCGCGCATGTCGGGAGCGCCAAGCTGTGCCATGACGCAGCCATCGATATATTCGACCATGGAGTGAATGATGCTCTGGGGATGCACCACGACGCTGATTTTTTCGGCAGGCATGGCAAAGAGCCAGTGGGCTTCGATTACTTCAAGCCCTTTGTTCATCATGGTGGCAGAGTCGATGGTGATTTTGGCTCCCATCGACCACTGGGGGTGTTTCAGTGCCTGCTCAAGCCCGACCTGTTTCAGCTCTTCAGCCGAGGTGTTGCGGAAGGGTCCACCTGATGCGGTTAGAATGATTCGTACGACATCCTCTTGCCGGTGGCCCTGAAGCGACTGGAAGATTGCCGAGTGTTCGCTGTCAACCGGCAGGAGCTGTACCTGGTGTTTTTGTATCAGATCAGAGACCAGCGCTCCTGCAACCACAAGGGTCTCCTTGTTGGCCAGGGCGATATGCTTGCCCGCCTTTATTGCGCTGACGGTCGGTATAAGGCCGGCAGCACCGACAATGGCCGAAACAACCATGTCAGCTTCTTCGACGGTGGCCACAGCGATCGTGCCGTCAATGCCATGGAGGATATCGGGTTTGTAGTCACCGAGCAGTGCCCTCAGTTTGACGGCGGCATCAGCATCCATGACAGAGACCGCAGTGGGCTGAAACTCCTTGATTTGCTGTGCAAGTGTGACAACATCCTTGCCTGCGGCCAGGCCCGAGATGGAAAATTTCTCCGGGTGCTGCCTTACGACATCAAGGGTGCTGAGCCCGATTGAGCCAGTAGAGCCGAGGATGGAGAGTGATCTCATAAGCGTGACAAAAAATGGTTACCCTGATTCCGGGTTAATGATTGGGCTGAAGTTATGCTTTTTCGAGAAGGCTTACAAATTAGCGCTCTTGCCAGCCCTGTTTGTACCGTTTTTTCATTTTGTATTCCAGGAAAATAGTGTTATAATTGTGGCCACTTGAATTGGGTTCCTAGCTCAGTTGGTTAGAGCGGCTGGTTTACACCCAGTAGGTCGGGGGTTCGAATCCCTCGGGACCCACATTATAAGATTACTCTCAAACAAAAAGGCAGGTACTCCCTGCCTTTTTACGTTTATCTTTTCTCCTTTCTCAGTTCTTCTCGGTGTTCCTCACCTCTCGGAGCCTTGCAACAGCCTGTTCAAGCTCGGCCTGTTCCGTCATGCTGAGATGGTCGCTGTTGTTCTGAGAGGTCACGGGCGGCTCATTTTCTGCCGGGGACTCCTCTTCTGCCTGAACGGGAAACAGCCCTTCAGCACGTTTTCCAAGAATCTCCTCGATCTGCGCGTATTGAAGCATCTCTTTCAAGAGCAACTCGCTGGCAAGCTTTTCGAGCTTTTCGCGGTGCAGTGTCAGGAGGTTAATCACGTGGAGGCGTGCATCTTCAACGATAGCCATAACCTCCCGGTCGATAAGACGGGCGGTCTCTTCACTGTACTTTTTGTCGATACCAGGGCTGCCGTAATAGGGATTATTGCTCTCAAAGAAGGAGAGGTTGCCAAGTTTGTCGCTCATGCCGTAGACCATGACCATGTTATAGGCTATGCTGGTCACCTTCTCAAGGTCATTCTGCGCACCAGTTGAGATTTCATTGAAAATGATCTGCTCGGCTATGCGTCCGCCAAGAAGGCCGCAGATACGGGCAAGCAACTCGGTTTTTGTCATGAGATAGCGATCTTCGAGCGGTATGTTCATGGTATAGCCGAGCGCGCTCATGCCTCTGGGTACGATGGAAATTTTCTGGACAGGGTCGTTTTCAGGCATCATCCAGCTCACAATAGCATGGCCTGCCTCATGATAGGCGACAATCTGCTTTTCACGAGGATTGATAACCTTGTTCTTTTTTTCAAGTCCAGCAATACAGCGCTCTATGGCATCTTCAAAGTCTTTCATTTCGATGCTCAGTTTGTTGCGGCGCGAGGCCAGCAGAGCCGCTTCATTAGCCGTATTGGCGATTTCCGCACCTGCAAATCCGGGGGTCTGCGAGGCCAGGGTTTTCAGGTTGACATCCTCCGAAAGGGAGAGCGCCTTGGTGTGTACCTTGAAGATGTCAATGCGTCCTTTCAGGTCTGGTTTATCAACCATGATCTGTCGGTCAAAACGGCCAGGCCTGAGCAGGGCTGAATCAAGCACGTCGGGGCGGTTGGTGGCGGCCATCAGAATTACCCCCTTGTCGGTTGCAAATCCATCCATTTCCACAAGCAACTGGTTGAGGGTATTTTCCCGCTCGTCATTGGCGCCCATCATGGCACCCTTTCCCCTGCTGCGGCCGACAGCATCAATTTCGTCAATAAAAATAATGCAGGGCGCTTTTTCCTTGGCCTGTTTAAAAAGATCGCGCACCCTTGCAGCTCCTACGCCAACAAACATCTCCACAAAGTCCGAGCCGCTGATGCTGAAAAACGGGACATCCGCTTCTCCGGCAACAGCTTTTGCAAGAAGGGTTTTTCCGGTACCTGGCGGGCCTACCAGCAGTACTCCCTTTGGCAGTTTACCACCGAGTGTCGTATATTTTTTCGGATCCTTGAGGAAGTCAACCACCTCCATAACCTCAGCCTTTGCCTCATCAAGACCGGCAACATCCTTGAAGGTGATGCGGGTATGTTCATCGAGGTTTTCATAAAGTGCGGCCTTGTTCTTGCCGATATTCATGAATTGTGAACCTGGTCCGCCCATTCGCCGGAAGACAAAGAAGTAGATGCCGATAAGAAGCGCAAAAGGGAGTATCCATTGAATCAGTTCACCGATCCAGGTGCTGCTTGCCATTCCCTGATATTTAATTCCCTTGCTCTCCAGCAGTTCGATAAGCGAGTCGTCACGCACAGGATTAACCACAATCTCCTCCTGTTTCGTCGTTGATTGGGGGAGAATCATGCCGGGGCCATCCTTCGGCTGTTCCTTTACGGCAATGCCGGTTACAGCTCCCGGCTTGAGCTTGATGTATATTTTTTCAGGTGCTATTTTTACTGACTCTATCTTGTTTTCAGCAATGAGCTTGCGGAATGTGCTGTAGGGAATCTCCTGTGTTGAGCCTGACCAGAAAAAGGCAAGCTGCACTCCTATGAGAAGAACAATGACGACCACATAATACATGATCGAAAATTTCGGTCGCGGTATGTTGTTTTCCGACTCGTTTTTATAGGGATTTGAAGGTTTAAGCGGTTTCTTTGCCATCAATCAACAATCATGGTTATAAATTACAAGACTCAGGTAAGGTGTTCACAGTTTGCCAAATTTCAAGAGTGCCAATTTACGGGATTCTTCCATTTAATGAAGCATCTCGGAAGAAAACATATTATATATTGCCAAGATGTGAAATGAATTTTAGTGGCTATAAGTTTCCGCCGGGCTCTTGAAGTCATGATCAGTGGATGCATTGACCTCCTCTGCTCTTTTGAACGGCACTTGTGCGGAAGCGCTTTTTTATAAAACGATGCAGTGGAGGGGAGTTGTTTTATGAGTTTTGTTCGAAATAAGGCAAACAGCAGGATATCAGCATTAAAATCTCTTTTGTGTGTTGGTCTTGACAGCGATCCGGAGAAAATGCCCAGCGTATTTTCAAAATATGAAAATCCTGTTGTTGAGTTTAACCGTGCAGTCATCAGGGCTACATCGGATGTTGCGGTCGCCTATAAGCTGAATACTGCCTTTTATGAGGCAAGGGGCATTGCGGGTTTGAGTGATATGGAAAAAACGCTCAGCTCTATTCCTGATGCGTGTATGACGATTGCTGATGCCAAACGGGCTGATATCGGCAATACCAGCAAAATGTATGCGCAAGCCTTCTTTGATCACTGGTCGTTTGATGCCCTGACGGTAGCTCCTTACATGGGATTTGACTCTCTTGAACCTTTTTTCGCCTATACGGATAAACTGTTGTTTGTGCTTTGCCTGACGTCGAATGAGGGGTCGGTGGATTTTGAGGAGCAGGTGATGCAGAGCGGCGCTCAGCTCTATCGCTCTGTGCTTGGCAAGGTTGTGTCATGGAGTCGCAATGGAAACGGAGGCGTTGTTGTTGGTGCTACCAAAAGCGATCTGCTTGCTGATATCCGCCGTTCAGCACCGGATCTTTTCATGCTTATTCCCGGTGTGGGTGCTCAGGGGGGATCTCTTGAAGATGCTGTAAATAATGGTGTTGATTCCAGCCGCCAGAGTGCGGTAATCAATGTCAGCCGCACACTTATCTATCCAGCAGCACCTGACGGGGGCTCATTTTTATCGGTCGATGACTATGAACGTGCGGTTGCTGTTGAGGCGTTAAAAATTCATGATGGAATGATGCGTATTTTATAGCTAATTGTAGTTTTGTTCCAATAAATAATTTTGTCATGCAGCAAGATGCCCGGTGAATCCCTGTGGTTGCTGTGCGCTTTCTGGTGGCGGTTAACAAAGATAGAGGGACTATGTGTGGAATTGTTGGTTATATCGGATGGCAAGAAGCGTCACCGCTGTTGTTGAAGGGGCTGAAGCGGCTTGAGTACCGGGGTTATGATTCGGCAGGTCTTGCTTTGCTGGATGGCAATACCCTTACGGTCATGAAACAGAAAGGGAGTGTCAGCGGCCTTGAAGCGGATACGGCTGCACTCAGAGCATCAATGAAGGTTGCAACGGCAGGTATCGGTCATACCCGTTGGGCAACCCATGGCGAACCAAGCGATCGCAATGCTCATCCTCACAAGAATACCGCCGGGGATATCGCAATTATTCATAATGGTATCATTGAAAACTATTCGGCCCTGAAGCAGGAGCTTATCTCTGACGGCTACCAGTTTGTGAGTGAAACGGATTCCGAGGTTCTGGTACACCTGATTGACTGGATATGGAAACAGGACAAGTCACTTGATCTGGAGTCAGCTACGCGGCTTGCCCTTCGTCATGTTGAAGGGGCCTATGGGCTTTGTGTGATCTCTTCGCGTGAACCGGACAAGATCGTTGTTGCACGCAAAGGCAGTCCTCTTGTGATTGGTATCGGAGAAGGGGAGTTTTTTATTGCTTCTGATGCAGCCCCTATTGTTGAGCATACCAAAAAGGTGGTTTACCTTGCTGACGGGGAGCTTGCCGTCGTGACACGTAAAGGCTATTGTGTTAAATCAATTGAAAATATTGAACAGAAGAAGATTGTTACGGAGCTTGACTTTACGCTCGAAAAAATAGAGAAAGGCGGTTTTGAACACTTCATGCTCAAGGAGATTTTTGAACAGCCCGATGTCATGCACGATGTCATGCGATGTCGTGTGCGCCTTGAGGAAGGTTGGTTGCGGCTCGGAGGGATAGCCGACTATCTTGAGCGCCTGAAGCAGGCAAAGCGTATTGTGATTTGTGCCTGCGGCACAAGCTGGCATGCAGCTTTGCTTGGCGAATATCTTATTGAGGAGTTTGCCCGTATTCCTGTCGAGGTTGATTATGCCTCGGAGTTCAGGTATCGTAACCCCATTGTCGGTGCCGATGATGTGGTCATTGTCATCTCTCAGTCAGGTGAGACCGCCGATACCCTTGCCGCTCTCCGTACAGCCAAGGAAAAAGGAGCTCTGGTAATGGGTATCTGTAACGTTGTCGGTTCCACCATTGCCCGCGAAACGGTGTGTGGCATGTATACCCATGCCGGACCTGAAATCGGCGTTGCTTCGACCAAAGCGTTTACCGCCCAGGTGGTCATGCTCTATATGTTAGCCCTGTCGCTCAGCAAGGACCGGACGATTTCAGACAACGAGATTGCCCTGCATCTCAGGGAGCTTTCTGAGATTCCTGAAAAAGCCGCACGGATTCTTGAGCTTAATGACCAAATCAAGGAGATCGCGGAGCGCTTCATGGATGCAAAAAACTTTCTCTATCTTGGACGTGGTTACAATTTCCCCGTTGCACTTGAAGGGGCGCTGAAGCTCAAGGAGATCTCCTATATTCATGCGGAAGGTTATCCCGCAGCCGAAATGAAACATGGTCCTATTGCTCTCATCGACGAAGATATGCCCGTCATTTTTATTGCCACCCGTGACAGCACCTATTCCAAGATTCTCAGCAATATCGAGGAGGTGCGCAGCCGGAAAGGAAGGGTTATTGCCATTGCAAGCGAGGGGGATACGGAGGTCAGTCGTCTGGCCGAGGAGGTCATTTATATTCCTCAGGCTTCCGGGCCGATTACGCCTCTCCTGACGGTGATTCCTCTGCAGCTCCTCGCCTATCATATCGCTACACTTCGGGGTTGCAATGTTGATCGTCCACGAAATCTTGCAAAATCGGTCACGGTCGAATAGCCGAAAAAAATGTCAGCAGTTGAGCGCTCTCATTGAATCAGGAACGCCGGGAAACGTGTACAAGCACTCCCGGTTTTCCAGGCTTTTTTCTCCGTGCGCCCCTCAGGGAATTTTTATTGATAATTGCTCGTTCAGCAATAAGTTAGGCAGTTTTATTTCGGTAACGTTTTTTTTATTACAACTGAAAATTGTATGAAAGGTCATCTTGTTATCACGGGCGCTACCGGCGTAATCGGTGCTGAACTTGCCATGAGACTGATTCGACGCGGAGAGGACGTTGTCGTGTTCGCCCGATCACCTGAAAGTGCCGCACGGAAAATTCCGGACGCGGCGGGTTATGTTCTGTGGGATTCGGATATGGAGAGCGGTGACTGGACCGGTTTTGTCAACGGTGCGAAAGCCGTGATTCATCTTGCAGGAAAACCACTTCTTGAAAGTCGCTGGAGCGAAGAGCACAAGGCGGAGTGTTATAATTCGAGAATTCTTGGTACCCGACATATGGTTTCTGCAATTGCTCGTGCATCGGAAAAACCACAGGTATTTATCTCTGCATCGGCTATTGGCTACTATGGATCCTTCGCAAGTTGTGACGATACGCCTGAGATGGCTGAGTCGTATCAGGAGGGCAGGGATTTTCTTGCGCAAATCTGTTTTGACTGGGAAAAAGAGGCGCTGGCAGCCGAAAAGAGCGGTGTTCGGCTTGTGTTGTTGAGAACGGGTATTGTGCTGTCGACAAAAGGCGGGATGCTGCAAAAAATGATTCCCCCGTTTCGGTATTTTCTTGGTGGGCCAATTGGTTCAGGCCTTCAGTGCATCTCCTGGATTCATATCGATGACGAGATTGCCTGCATTCTTGAAGCGCTTGATAATCCCTCCTATCGTGGCCCGATTAATGCCGTCACCCCACAATATGTTTCCATGAAAGAGTTTGCCTCAGAACTCGGCGCTGTTCTTGGTCGGCCATCCCTGCTGACGGTGCCAAAACCTGTTGTTCAGCTCCTTATGGGCGAAGGGGGAGAGTATGCGGTGCAAGGCCAGAAAGTCAAGCCCGCCTTTCTTCAGAAGCAAGGGTTTGTGTTCGGCTATCCAAAGCTTTCTGATGCTCTTGCAGACTTGATCGGAAAGAGTAAGTAACTGTTTTTATAAAAGATTAAACAGGAGAGTCTCTATGGGTACAAGAGGTCGTGAAATTGTTGGAGAGCATCTTCCCCGTGTTCTCGAATTGCTCAACAAGGCATTTGCTGACGAGTGGCTTGCCTATTATCAGTATTGGCTTGGAGCAAAGGTGGTTCAGGGGCCAATGAAAGATGCGGTGATTGCTGAACTTCTGCAACATGCCGCCGATGAGCTTCGTCATGCCGATATGGTGACGGCGCGGATTATTCAGCTTGGAGGAACGCCGGTCACCTCTCCTCTCGAGTGGTTTACCTTGTCGAACTGCGGTTATGCCGCTCCTGACGATCCCTTTGTGAAAAAGATACTTGAACAGAACATCGCCGGTGAGCAGTGTGCGATCAATGTTTATAACAGTATCATTGAGGAGATTGGAATGAAAGATCCGGTAACCTATAATCTTGCGGTACAGATTCTCCAGGATGAAGTTCAGCATGAAGAGGATTTGCAGGCACTCTTCGATGATCTTGGCGTTTTTCTTGTCAGGCAGTAACAGCCGCGGAATTTTTTTTTAAGAGTAGAGGAAAGCCGTGGAGCATAAACAAGCTCCCCGGCTTTTTTGCGTTATACCATTGAAAAAGCTACTGGTGCGTAATAAAATGTGCAAATATTTTGGTTTTGGTTAAAAAAATAATTACATATCTATCGTTGCTATTAATTATTAAGGTTCGATTAATTTTCATCTGCACTTGTTATGAGACAAAAAGTATTAACAACGCTGCTGTTTTTGCTGGCAGCACTGCTGTTTCAGGGGACAGCTCATGCTGCTGATGCAGTGGTTACCGATACCGGTACAACGTCATGGATGCTGACTTCAACAGCGCTGGTTCTGCTGATGGTTCCTGGACTTGCCATGTTTTATGGTGGACTTGTCCGGACAAAGAACGTGCTTGGTACCATGATGCACAGTTTTGCCGCCATGGTAATTATCGGTGTGCTCTGGCCTATGGTTGGTTATTCGCTGAGTTTCGGGCCGGGTATTTTTGGCGGTTTTGTCGGGTGGGACAGCAGGTATTTTATGCTGCAGGGTATTGATGAGACGATCATGCCTTCGCAGATTCCGGAATATGTTTTTGCCATGTTCCAGGGTAAATTTGCCATTATTACCCCGGCGCTTATTGCTGGAGCGTTTGCTGAGCGGGTCAACTTCAAAGGGTATGCCGTTTTTATTGCCCTTTGGAGTATTTTGGTCTACAGTCCAATTTGTCACTGGGTATGGGCGGCGGACGGCTTCCTTTTCAACCTTGGAGCGATGGGGGCCATTGACTTTGCCGGTGGTACCGTTGTTCATATCTCTTCAGGTGTTACAGCCCTTGTGGCAGCGCTTTACCTTGGCAAACGGCGTGGCTATCCCAACAATGTCATGCATCCGAACAACCTGGTGATGACCCTTATCGGAGCAGGCCTCTTGTGGGTTGGATGGTTCGGCTTCAATGCGGGCAGCGCCATTGCCAGCAACCTTGCAACGGCCCGTGCGCTTACCGTTACCCAGATGGCCGCAGCTTCAGGTGCGCTTACCTGGATGATTATTGAAATGGTTCAGCATGGCAAGGCAACCAGCCTTGGTGTTGCATCGGGGATTCTTGCAGGTCTCGTGGCCATCACTCCTGCGGCAGGTGTGGTTCAGCCAACAGGCGCGTTTGCTCTCGGAGCATTGGCTGCCATTTTTTGCTACAGCGCAATTCTCATCAAGAGCAAGCTTGGCTATGACGACAGTCTTGATGCCTTTGGAGTTCATGGCGTAGGTGGTATTGTTGGTGCTCTTGCTCTGGTCTTTTTCATTCGTCCGGCATGGATGGCTGATGCTGCTGCAAAAGTCGGAGGGAGCTGGACACTCTGGCAGCAACTGGGTGTTCAGGCTACAGCGGTCGGAGTTACCGTTTTTTATTCAGCAATCGTCTCGTTTATTCTGCTGTTTCTGGTTGAAAAAACCATTGGTCTGCGTATCAACGAAGATGATGAAATGTCTGGTCTCGATCACAGCATGCATGGTGAGCATGGATATGGTCTTATCAACCTTAACTAACACGTCGCAATGAAACTGATAACAGCAATCATTCAGCCTGACAGGCTTGATCATGTGCGCGAGGCACTGATTCAGGCCGATATTACAAGAATTACTGTAAGTCGCGTAACCGGTCATGGCCGTCAGGAGGATATTGAACTCTACAGGGGGCAGAAAATAGCGCCAAACCTGATTCCGAAAATCAGGCTCGATATTGCGGTCAATAATGAGTTTGTTGATATTACGGTCGATACCATCATTGATGCGGCCAGTCATGGGGATGGTGAAATCGGTGATGGCAAGATCTTTATCACTTCGCTTGAAGAGTGCATCCGTATAAGAACAAGGGAGCGCGGCGGAAAGGCGATATAACAAACCATTTGTTTTCATCAGAAAAAGGGCAGTTCCTGCTACAGCGGAATTGCCCTTTTTGCGTTACATCGCTGCGGCCGTGGTTGGCAGCTCCCTCCAATCAGGATAATAGGTGTTCAGCCATGCTGTCGCATTGATATCTCCAAGCCGGGCAGCCTCGCGGAAGTCCTCCATACGCCCGAACATATCGCCGGTTTTACTTTTTGCGATGCCTCGATGAAAAAACGCGGCTGCCATTTTTTTGTCGAGCGCTATTGCCTCTGAAAAATCGGGAATAGCTCCAGCAAAATCTCCAGTCATGTTTTTAACAATGCCCCGGTTATAGTAGCCGGTACTCTTGAAAGAGGGCTCGCCGAACGTTATGACCATCGAAAAGTCGTTGATGGCTTGTGCATATTTTTTTAACTGCTGCTGTGCGACGCCCCGCATCTGGTAGGCCATGGCAAATGCGGCATCGTTTTCAATCGCTTTTGAATACAATCTTACTGCTCCGGTAAGGTCCCCCCGCAGGTGCCTTTCAAATCCCTGGTTAAAAGAGCCGTTGGCTGATTCCGCCAAGGCCATGCGGCCCATCAGCAGAAGAAACGCGGTGATAACGGTGATGTAACAATAAATCCTTCTCATATATGGTACTGCCAGAGTCTAATAGATAAAACAAACGTACGGCCTCTTTATTTAACCGTCTAAATACTAATAGTTTTCGGAACTTTGAAGTTCCTTTTTTTTGCGTTATACCGTGGTGGTGTGTACTGTCCTTTATTTGCATCTTTTCATCTGCTTTTTCTATCTTGTTTTTGTCACTCTTGTCAACTCAGCTACCCGGTAATGTTCAGGATCAGCCTTGAAGAATTTGAAGGGCCGCTTGATTTGCTCCTTTTTTTTATCAGGCGCGATGAACTTGATATTTATAATATTCCCATCTCAAAAATTACTACTGATTTTATCGGTTATATCCGGGATTCGGGAAACCTGAACCTTGACGTTGCATCTGAGTTTATTTATATGGCCTCCATGCTGATGAGCATCAAGGCAAAAATGCTGCTTCCGCATTCGACAGAGGAGGGCTCCGAAACCGATGAGTTTGATCCAAGAAGTCAGCTTGTTGAGCGACTGCTTGAGTACAAGCGGATCAAGGAGGCGGCCGGGGTACTCAATCAGCGTGCAGAAATGCGGGAAAAGCTTTTTCAACGAGGCTTTTTTGAGCAATTTGAGCCGGAGGTTATTGATGAACTGGACGAGCCCGCCAAGCGTCCAACGCTCTATCATCTCATGCTGGCCTATAAATCGGTGCTGGAGCGGATGCCTCCTCCCATGACGCGAAATGTCATGGACGCTCCGGTAACGGTTGAGGAGCAGACTACCCTGATTCTGTCGAAACTGCAGAACCGGGCGCAAGTTTCTTTTATTTCTGTACTTGAAGGTGTCACTGAGCGCATTATTCTTGTGGTGACCTTCCTTGCCATACTTGAACTTTGCAAAAACGGCAAAATTGTTGTGCTGGTTAAGGATGGTCATGACGATTTCTGGATAGCGCAGAGAGTCGGGTTCTATCCCTGAAACGTAAACTTTTAAATTATTACTTCTTATGCCGGAAATTATTCCATTCAAGGGGATGCTGTACAGTCCCGAATTGCTGAAAAACGCTTCAGATCTGATTTGCCCTCCTTACGATGTCATCTCTCCGGCTTTTCAGCAGCAACTCTACAGCAGTTCACCCTTCAACTCGATACGTCTGGAGCTTCCACTGGAGGCCGATCCCTATGCCGCTGCAGCAGAGCGTCTCGGAGAGTGGTTGCAGAACGGCGAACTTTTAAGCGATCCCGTTCCGGCCATCTACCCCTATTTTCAGTCCTTCGAGGATACCGATGGAGTTTCGCATACCCGGTGCGGATTTTTCGCAGCCATGCGTTTGCACGATTTTTCGGAAAAAAAGGTGCTGCCCCACGAAAAAACCCTTTCAGGCCCAAAGGCTGACCGCCTCAACCTTTTCAGAAAAACCAAAACCAACATCAGTGGTATTTTCGGTCTCTATGCTGATGAAACAAAAGTGGCTGATCGCGTGATGAAAGCCTTTGCCTGTAGCCATGAGCCGATTGTTGACGCCCTTTTTCAGGGTGTGAGCAACCGGATGTGGAGGATTACCGATCCTGAACTTGTCGCGCAATTTCAGACTACACTGCTGGATCGGGCAGTCTATATCGCCGACGGTCATCACCGTTATGATACCGGCGTCAACTATCGCAATGAGCGTGCGGCGGCAAATCCCTCGCATACTGGTAATGAGCCCTACAACTTTATTTTGACCTATCTGGCCAACATTCATGACGAGGGGCTGCTTATTTTTCCGATTCATCGCTTGGTGCACAGTCTGGAAGGGTTTGATGCCGCTTTGTTGCAATCGCGGCTTGATGAATTTTTTACCGTTACCGAACTGCCGGACAGAACAGCCCTGAAAGCATTTCTTGATGGTGAGTCCTCAACCTATGCATACGGAGTGGTCGCTCCTGGCATGATTCTCGGTATGAGCCTCAAAACCGATCCGAAGCCCCTGCTTGACGCGGCCCGTCCCGACGCACTCCAGCGTCTTGGGCTGGTGCTTCTGCACGATCTTGTACTTGGCCGCATCCTCGGCATTTCACAGGAGGCGATGGCGAAACAGAGCAATCTGCTCTACGTTCATGATGATCGAGAAGTGTTTGAGGCGGTCGATTCCCGCAAGGTGCAGGTTGGATTTGTGGTCAAGCCGACGACGGTTCAGCAGGTGCTTGCTGTATCGGAGACGGGTGAGGTGATGCCGCAGAAATCGACCTTCTTTTACCCGAAGCTGATGACCGGCATGCTTTTTAACCCGCTTGACTGAGTCCATAATGACCGAAGAGTTTCTCTCGTCCTCTGCTGAAGCGACCAGTCAGTACGCCCGCCGGTTTGCGGCCACCCTTCAGCCGGGCGACATGGTCTCGCTCTGCGGTGAGCTCGGTGCGGGAAAGACCGAGTTCATGCGGGGGATTACGGAGTTTTTCAACTGCGACGACCAGCTCTCCAGCCCCACCTTTCCCCTCTTTAACATCTATGAGGGGGCGATGGATGGCGAGCCGGTTGCGCTCCACCATTTCGACCTCTACCGAATCAACTCACTCCAGGAGCTTGAAGGGATCGGTTTCGACGAATTTCTCTCCAGCGGCGATTTTTCTTTTGTAGAGTGGGCTGACCGTTTCCCGGAGTATGCTCACTTCTATACGGTAACGGTCACCCTTGAGTATGCCGAAAGCGAGAGGCGCAGAATTGTTATCAAACGCAAAACCTCATGAATATTCTTGCCATAGAGTGCACCCATGCCGCATTGAGCGTTGCGGTCATGCATGCCGGTGTTGTTGCCGAAGTCAGGAGCACTGACTGGAAAAAGGCCGCAGAGTCGCTTGTTCCGCTTATCGAAGAGGTGATGGCCAAAAGTGCTCTCGACCTCAAGCAGCTCGACTGCATCGCTATTTCATCCGGCCCCGGCTCCTTTACCGCCCTGCGCATCGGCATGGCTGTGGCGAAAGGGGTTGCCTGCGGCCTCGGAATTCCGCTCGTGCCGGTACCGACCATGCCGGCAATGGCCGCATCACTGCTGGCCGGAACCGGCACGGTCATGGCGGTTATACCGTCACGCAAGGGGGAATATTATTATGCTTTGTATTTGCTTGAGGAACTGGCTTCAGGGGGCTGGCATGATGAGGTCAAGAGAGGCTCTGCGGAGGATGTTGTTGCCGCGGCCTCCTCCGCAGCTTCATCAGGGAGTGGCGGGACGGTTATTGTGGGGCGGCAGCTCAATGAGATTATCCCTTTGCTGGAGGGCTCCAGTGCGGTCTATCGGGAAGCCGACTGTTTTTCCGCCAGCTCTCTGTTTTCCGCAGCCGAAAGGCTCTTTGACGGGGCGGATGCGGCAGAGTTGAACGGAGTTGCGCCCGATTACCGGCAGATGTTCAGCCCGAATGGCGGGGGTGGGTGAGTCGCTGTTCCTTTTCGCGTTTACGCAATTTCTTGATTTCCCCCGCGCGGAATGGATGTCCCGGCTTTAAGCAAGAGTCGTCGAAGTGAAGCATGGCATGATTTTGCTATTCTGGAAGAGCAGGGGTGCGATTTATGTATCAGAAAATTTGCTGTCATGAAAAAAATCTTGCTGGGGATGGTTCAAAGGAGCGGGTTCAGCTCTCTCTGGTTCAGGGCAAAAAGTACCATGATCAGGAGTTGTGGTGCGGGGCCGGGTGGAAATATGAGGGGCTCTTCTCGATTGCTGTCATCTTTTCCGATGGCCGTCGTGTGGAGACAACTCTGAACTCTTTCTGGGATAACGAGCAGCTCTTCTTTTTTTCAAGACCGTGGATGATCAAGTTTGCTGATTATAACCACGATGGAGTGCTTGATATCAATCTTGGTCAATATGCTTCTTGCAACGGAAGCGGATACAAGATGTTATCGTTTCTGTCGGGTGGGAAGCTCTGTTTGCTGCCGGTAATGCTCTATAAAGCAATACCCCTCTCGGGCCTCGATAACTCTTCTGGCAAAATTACGTTAACCGATCAAGGCTTTTCAGCGGCGTACTACAATAACACGATTGGCGCCAACACCACGGTTTTCTATGAGTGGGATAGGGTGTCACGACTTTTTGTGCCGAACAGTGAAGTGGATGAGTTTAATAATTCTGAAAAGAGTGCTAAAAGTTGGACAAGAGTGACGAAACTTCTTGATCGGCAGTCCGGAGAGTACAGGATCATCAGCCGGGAGAACTACCGCCCCTGAGCAGGCGCAGCCTTTGCCTTGTCGCTGAAGCACCCCTCTCAAGCCCTTCTCAACGATATTCAGTGAAACCATGCCGGGGTACTCTCCGGCTTTTTTTGCGCTCAGTGAGCTGGCTTTTTTGTATGTTCCGGAGTTACCATTATTGCCATAGTGGAGTTTTTTTGTTGCCTGTTGGCGATAAGTTGTTGTGAAATATAGTTCATTTATGAAGGATTGAGGTTTATGAGTAGCTTGAAAGAGGACGATATGGTGAGTGCCACCCAGGCAAAAGAGGTGGCGGTCGGTGAGTTGCTGGCGAGAAGGGCGGCTGAACTGGCGCTGGAGAAGAAGTGTGAAGAGGTCAAGATTCTTGATCTTCGGGGGCTGACCTCGGTTACGGATTATTTTGTGATTGTGACGGCTGATTCTGATCGCAAGGCAAAGGCGGCGGCGGAGCATATTATTGATGAGCTGAAGGGAGATGGTGAGCGTCCAATGCATGTTGAGGGAATGGATTCCATGCACTGGATTCTGCTCGACTATATTGATGTTGTTGTGCATGTTTTTATGCCTGATGAACGCCGTTTTTATGATCTTGAATCCCTTTGGTCGGAGGCACCGGTCATTACGCTGAGCTGATATTCCTGCCGGTTTTATGTAGTTTTCTCTTGTTATGGAGGCCACGTTGTTAAGAATTCAGACGGATTTTTATACATTGTGCCGCTGAGTTATTTATATCAATTATCACCCAGGATTTATCTATGCAGCGCGAAAGAATAGTCCCGATCAGTATTGAAGAAGAAATGCGGGGTTCTTATCTCGATTATTCGATGTCGGTCATTGTCAGTCGTGCGTTGCCTGATGTGCGGGATGGTCTGAAGCCGGTTCATCGCAGGGTTCTTTTCGGCATGCATGAACTTGGTTTACAGGCGGGGAAGCCCCATAAAAAGTCAGCTCGTGTTGTTGGTGAGGTGCTTGGAAAGTTCCATCCCCATGGAGATACCGCAGTCTATGACAGTCTTGTGCGTCTGGTGCAGGAATTTTCGATGCGTTATCCCCTGATTGACGGTCAGGGTAACTTTGGCTCGGTCGATGGCGACTCTCCTGCGGCCATGCGATACACCGAGGTGCGCATGAAGAGCATTGCCGGTGAGATGCTGAAGGATCTCGACAAAGGCACCGTCGACTTCTCCCTTAATTTTGATGACTCTCTTGAAGAGCCTACCGTTTTGCCTTCGGCTATTCCCAATCTCCTTGCGAATGGTTCGTCGGGGATTGCGGTCGGTATGGCAACCAATATTCCGCCACAGAACCTCCGTGAGATTGTTGATGGCATGATAGCCCTGATCGCCAATCCGGAGCTGGAAGTGGCCGATCTTATGAAATTTGTTATTGCTCCCGATTTTCCAACTGGCGGAATTATCTACGGATACGAGGGTGTTCGTTCCGCTTATCTGACCGGCAGGGGCAAGGTGGTGATTCGTGCGCGGGCCATTGTGGAGATTACCCCGAAAAACAGCCGGGAGTCCATTGTGGTCACGGAGCTTCCCTATCAGGTGAACAAGGTGCGGCTGATCGAGAAAATCGTTGAGCTGGTGCACGATAAAAAGCTTGACGGTATTGCTGATATTCGCGACGAGTCTGACCGTGACGGTATGCGACTGGTGATTGAGTTGAAGCGGGATGCGGTGGCGATGGTTGTGCTGAACAACCTCTACAAGCATACCCCGATGCAGGATACGTTCGGGGTGATCATGCTGGCGCTGGTTGATGGAGTGCCGAGGATCCTCAATCTCAAGGAGATGATGGTCTATTATATCAAGCACCGTAACGAGATTGTGCTGCGCCGGACGCAGTTCGATCTTGCGGCAGCCGAAAAGCGGGCTCATATTCTTGAGGGTTTGAAGATCTGTCTCGACAATCTTGATGAGGTGATTACCACGATTCGTGAGTCACCGGATGCCTCAACGGCGCAGGAGCGGCTCATTGAGCGCTTTGGCTTGTCGGAGTTGCAGTCGAAGGCGATTCTTGAGATGCGTCTTCAGCGTTTGACCGGCATGGAGCGCAAAAAGATTGACATGGAGTACATGGAGGTTCTTGCCTTCATCGAGGAGATGCGCTTTATTCTCGGCAGTCCGGAGAAGCAGATGCAGATTATCCGCGAAGAGTTGTTGAAGGTCAGGGAGGTCTACGGTGATGCCCGCCGTACCGAAATTGTGCCGCAGGAGGGCGATTTCTCCATTGAAGACATGATTGCCCAGGAGGATGTGGTCATTACCATTACCCATGAGGGCTTTATCAAGCGTTTCCCGGTTTCAGGCTACCGCCGCCAGGCTCGGGGCGGCAAGGGTGTGACGGGGGCTCAGGCGAAGCATGACGATTTTGTCGAGCACATGTTTATTGCCTCAACACACAATTATATCCTCTTTTTCACCAACAGGGGTCGTTGTCACTGGTTGAAAGTGCATGAGATTCCTGAGGCTGGGCGTGCGGCAAGGGGTCGGGCGCTGGCCAATATCATGGAGCTGCAGCAGGGTGAAAAAATCAGAGCCTATATTAATATTCGCAATTTTGACGAACCGGGCTTTATTGTCATGGCGACGACCAATGGTATCGTCAAAAAAACAGCGCTTGAAGATTTTTCTCATCCGCGAAAGAACGGTATTGCGGCAATCACCATCGAGGAGCATGATGAGTTGCTTGATGCCCGTTTGACTGATGGCGACCATCAGATTATTCTGGCCAAGAGTTCCGGCTTTGTTGTTCGCTTTCCTGAGGCTGAAATCCGCGCGATGGGTCGTACAGCGATGGGCGTCAAGGGTATCACGCTTGATGAGGGTGAGAAGTGTATTTCAATGGTGACCACCAAGCGTTTTGATACGGCGCTGCTTGCCGTTACCGACAACGGTTTTGGCAAGAGAAGCCGTGTGGAGGATTATCGCCTGACACGGCGCGGTGCACGCGGGGTCATTACGCTCAAGGCTCATGAAAAGGTTGGTGCGCTCATTGGTCTCCTTGATGTCAATGATGATGACGATCTGATCATTATTACCACACATGGTATCGTGAATCGTCAGCATGTCTCTGATATTCGTCTGACAGGCAGGAACACTTCAGGGGTCAGGCTGGTCAGGCTGATGGCCGGGGATGTTATCTCCGCACTTGCAAGAGTGCCGAAGAGCGATGAGGAGACAGAGGGTGAGCTGCCATTGGAAGATCCTGATGGTCAGATTGATCTCTTTGTTTAGTCATAGAAAACCCTATGGAGGAGATATGGAAGAGAAAAAACCTTATGTCACTACGGAGACGCCGGGTACAAAATATTATTGTGCCTGTGGCCGCTCAGAGAATTTGCCTTATTGTGACGGTGCGCATAAAGGGAGCGAATTTCATCCTGTGACGGTTGAGATAGACGAGGAAAAAACAGTAGCAATATGCGCTTGTGGCCGTTCGCAGAAGTTCCCCTTCTGTGACGGCTCTCACAAGGCAGAGTAATAATCAAACTCTTAATCAAGGACGGACGGTTTCATGGCTCGACCGAAAAATGTGAAGCATATTTTTGTGACCGGAGGGGTGATTTCCTCGCTCGGCAAGGGAATTCTGTCGGCCTCTCTCGGGATGCTGCTCAAGTCACGTGGTCTGAAGGTGGCCATACAGAAATATGATCCTTATATCAATGTGGACCCTGGTACGATGTCCCCCTACCAGCATGGTGAGGTCTATGTGACTGATGATGGCGCAGAAACTGACCTTGATCTTGGCCATTACGACCGTTTTCTTGATGAATCGACGACGCAGTCTTCGAATCTTACGATGGGGCGGGTCTATAAATCGGTCATCGACAAGGAACGTCGCGGTGAATATCTTGGTGCGACGGTTCAGGTGGTGCCTCATGTGATTGATGAAATCAAGGATCGTATGGCCGAGCAGGCCAAGAATGGCGACCTCGATGTACTCATTACCGAGATTGGTGGAACGATCGGCGATATCGAGTCACTTCCTTTTCTTGAGGCGATGCGGCAGATGAAGCTCGAAATGGGCGACAGCAACCTGCTCAACATTCATCTCACGTTTGTGCCCTACATCAAGGCCGCAAGTGAACTGAAAACAAAGCCGACGCAGCACAGTGTGAAAATGTTGCTTGGAGTTGGTATCCAGCCAGACATTCTTGTCTGCCGCAGCGAAAAGCCGCTCTTACGCGATATCAAGAACAAGGTGGGTCATTTCTGCAATGTCAATGAACTTGATGTTATCGGTTTGAACGATTGTGACACGATTTATGAGGTGCCGTTGATACTCCTCAAGGAAAAGCTCGATTTGCGCGTGCTTAAAAAGCTTGGACTCAAGAAATACAAGGAGCCGACGCTCGATTACTGGCGCGACTTTTGCAACAAGGTCAAGTTTCCGCAGGATGGTGAGGTTACCATTGGAATATGCGGCAAGTACACGGAGTATCCTGATGCCTACAAGTCCATTATCGAGTCCTTCATTCATGCCGGGGCCAGCAACAATGTCAAAGTGAACGTCAGACTGCTCCGGGCGGAGGATGCCGAGCTGAATGCCTTCGATTTTGCAAAGGAGCTGGAGGGGATTAACGGTATTCTGGTTGCACCTGGCTTCGGCGACCGGGGGATTGAAGGGAAAATCAAGTATATCCAGTATGCGAGGGAGCAGAATGTTCCGTTCCTTGGAATTTGCCTTGGCATGCAGTGTGCTACTATTGAGTTTGCGCGTAATGTTTGCGGATTGCAGGATGCCAACTCTACAGAGTTCAACAAGCGAACCCGCTATCCGGTTATTGATCTCATGGAGCACCAGAAAAAGGTTAAAGAGAAGGGTGGTACCATGCGTCTGGGCAGCTATCCCTGCATTATCACCGAAGGATCGAAGGCTTATGCTGTCTATGAGAAGTTTCTTATCAATGAAAGGCACCGCCATCGCTACGAGTTCAATAACACCTGGCGCAAAAACTTTGAGGAGAACGGCATGATTTTTTCCGGAACCTCACCGAACGGTGAGCTGGTGGAGATCATAGAGTTGAAGGAGCATCGCTGGTTTGTGGGGGTACAGTTCCACCCTGAGCTGAAATCAAGGGTACAGAAGGTACATCCTCTGTTTCATGGTTTTGTGGCCGCAGCGAAGGAGTATGCCCATGGTGTTCATCAGATGGAACTGGTCGTTGAGAAGCCGGTTGAGAGGCCCTCATTCGCCCCAGTCTACGATGAGCCGGCACAATAAATGGCTTTTTTCTTCTTTTTCTAAAGAAAGGAGCAGAAAAGATTAGGAATGGAAGGATAAAGATGATACATTGGGAACCCACTGAAGAAGAGCCGAAAGGGGAAAGCTGAGGAGGGAAAAAGAGCCTGAAAAATGGCACGTTATTTGGCACTATGAGAAAGA
>CAIJWE010000046.1 GCA_903824295.1 uncultured Chlorobiaceae bacterium | reverse complement strand
GATACTTGAAGGGCCGGCCATGAAACTATTCAACAAATGGGGCATTCCTGTGCCAAATTATGTTGTTATCATGGATCCCAACCGCCTTGCGCAGCTTGGGGAAGCTAATAAATGGTTGAGAGAATCAAAACTCGTTGTCAAAGCTCATGAAGCTATCGGTGGGCGATTCAAGCTCGGACTGGTCAAGCTTGGGCTTAATCTTGACGAGGCTTATGAAGCAGCCAAAGAGATGATCGGACGCGAGATCGGTACATCGGTCGTTCGTCAGGTTATTGTTGCCGAGATGCTTGACCACGACGAGGAGTACTATCTCTCCATTGCCGGTAACCGCGATGGAAGTGAGCTGCTCCTTTCCAGCAAGGGTGGGGTGGATATCGAAGAGAACTGGGATACGGTAAAACGCCTCTTCATTCCTCTTGATGAAACACCGAGTCTTGAAAGTATTACCGAAGCGGCCGTTGAGGCAGGATTCGTCGGTGAAATCGCTGAGCGTGTCGCTAAAATTGCATCACGACTTATTCTCTGTTTTGAAGATGAGGATGCCCAATCGATTGAGATCAATCCGCTTGTCATACGCAAGAGTGATATGCGCTTTGCTGCGCTTGATGCGGTCATGAACGTTGATTGGGATGCACGCTTCCGTCATGCTGACTGGGACTTCAAACCGGTTTCAGAAATCGGACGCTCCTACACAGAAGCTGAACAGCAGATCATGGATATCGATGCCCGTATCAAGGGATCAGTCAAGCTGGTTGAAGTTCCTGGTGGAGACATTGCACTGCTTACGGCTGGCGGTGGAGCATCGGTCTTTTATTCTGATGCTGTTGTAGCCAGAGGCGGTTGCATTGCCAATTACGCAGAATATTCCGGTGATCCTCCGGACTGGGCAGTAGAGGCTTTGACAGAGACTATCTGCCGACTTCCCAACATTAAACACATTATTGTCGGTGGCGCCATAGCCAATTTCACTGATGTTAAAGCAACCTTCAGCGGCATTATCAACGGATTCCGTGAGAGCAAATCGAAAGGATACCTTGAAAACGTGCAGATTTGGGTCAGACGCGGTGGACCAAATGAAAACCAGGGACTTGCCGCAATGAAAAAGTTGCAAGAAGAGGGATTTGACATCCATGTCTACGATCGCAGCATGCCTATGACCGATATTGTTGACCTTGCCTTGAATTCATAACAGCAAGGCGGTATCGCAGGAACCCCAAAGAGAAACTTCTAACTTATAAACCGTAAGAATCGTGAGTATTTTAGCAAATAAGGATACACGAGCGGTCATCATTGGCGGTATTGCTGGAGTGAATGCTGCAAGGCGGATGGCTCAGTTCGACTTTCTGATCAACCGGCCGCTGACGGTGCAGGCGTTTGTTTACCCGCCGGAAGAGGGCCAGCAGAAAGAGATTTACCGGGGAGGGGAGCTGAACAATATTACGGTTTACTCCTCGCTCGAAAAAGCCCTTGAGGAGAACCCTCAAATCAATACCGCGCTTATCTATATCGGCGCATCCCGTGCATACCAGTCAGCAAAAGAGGCGCTTGATGCAAAAGGGATCAAGCTTGTTACCATGATTACCGAAGGGGTTCCGGAAAAAGATGCCAAACGACTGCGCAAGTATGCAATTGAGAAAGGCAAAATTTTCAACGGACCATCCTCGATTGGTATCATGTCGGCAGGAGAGTGTCGCCTTGGCGTTATTGGTGGAGAGTTCAAAAACCTGAAACTTTGTAACCTCTACCGTGCTGGTTCATTTGGTGTCATTACCAAATCGGGCGGGCTTTCGAACGAAGCGATGTGGCTTTGTGCCCAGAACGGCAACGGTATCACTTCGGCTGTAGCCATCGGCGGAGACTCCTATCCAGGCACAGACTTCGTCACCTATCTCAATATGTTTGAAAACGATCCCGAGACCAAGGCCGTCGTTATCATTGGAGAGGTTGGCGGGACACTTGAAGAAGAGGCGGCAGAGTGGTTCGGCAAGGAGATTCGCCGCATCAAATTGATCGCATCAATCGGCGGTACTTGCCAGGATGTACTTCCCCAGGGAATGAAATTTGGCCATGCCGGTGCAAAAGAGGGTAAAAAAGGGCTTGGATCAGCACGCTCAAAAATCAACGCACTCAGGGAGGCCGGAGCCGTCGTACCAGAGACTTTTGGCGGGCTCAGCAAGGCAATCAAACAGGTTTACGAGGAGTTGCTCAAGAGCGGCGTCATAAAGCCCGAAGCGGAACTTGACGAAGCGCTCCTTCCAGCACTTCCTCCGAGTGTTCAGGAGGTCATGAAGCAGGGCGACGTTATCGTTGAACCCCTTATTCGTACTACCATTTCCGACGATCGTGGCGAAGAGCCCCGTTATGTTGGCTATGCCGCATCAGAACTATGCGAGAAAGGATATGGCATCGAGGACGTTATCGGTCTTTTGTGGAACAAAAAACTTCCATCAAAAGAGGAGTCTGAAATCATCAAACGCATTATCATGATTTCAGCCGACCACGGCCCTGCAGTCTCCGGTGCATTCGGATCTATTATTGCAGCATGTGCAGGAATAGACCTGCCACAGGCAGTCTCGGCAGGCATGACCATGATCGGACCGCGATTCGGTGGCGCCGTCACCAATGCGGGAAAATATTTCAAGTATGGCGTCAAGGAGTATCCGAACGACATCCCGGGATTTTTAAACTGGATGAAGCAAAATGTCGGCCCGGTTCCTGGTATCGGCCACAGGGTGAAAAGCGTCAAAAATCCGGATAAACGGGTAAAATATCTGGTTGATTATGTTACAATCCAGACCTCGCTGCACACCCCTTGTCTCGACTATGCACTCCAGGTCGAAAAAATTACCACAGCCAAAAAGGATAATCTCATCCTGAACGTGGACGGCACCATCGGCTGCGTTCTCGTGGATCTTGACTTCCCGGAATACTCATTCAACGGCTTCTTTGTTCTGGCACGCACCATCGGCATGATTGGTCACTGGATCGATCAGAACAATCAGAATTCGCGCCTTATCAGGCTCTACGACTATCTGATCAACTATGCTGTCAAAGAAGAGCGTGAAGTGCCGGAAAAAAAGTAGTCCATCCATGATTCTCCGCCATTGAGCAACATGCTTATGGTCTTAAAAAAAGGCAGGAATGCACAATTCCTGCCTTTTTTTTGTCTTTCCGAAATAGGCTCGACAGTCTTGAATATTAAAAATAAATGATATAACATATTTTTTTTAAATTCTTTAGCATCAGTTTTTACAGCCGCTATGCGCCTCGCCTGGATAAAATATTTCAGAAATAATTCACTCAATGCATTTTATGTTTGAAAACGGCCGGTAATTACGTTAAACTTGAATTAGAATTCAGTCAATGGTTGGCTGATCCCTATTCAAGTAATTTGTGCTTTGGTTACTTGCAGGTATCTCTCTCTATCAATGCACATGTACACTGATATTAAAAATGAATATTTACATCGGTAATTTGGCTTATACTGTTTCTGAGGATGATCTTCGTGATGCTTTCTCCGAGTTTGGAGAGGTTGCAAACGCGAGCATCATCAACGACAAGTTTTCAGGCCGCTCCAAGGGGTTTGGATTTGTTGAAATGCCTAAGGACAGTGAAGCTCGTGAAGCTATCGAATCTATGAACGGCAAAGATTTGAATGGCCGCACCGTAACGGTGAACGAAGCGAAACCTCGCGAAGAAAGACCTCGCGAAGAAAGATCGCCAAGAAGAGATCGCTACTAAGCTTTTCGGCTATTTTTACCAAAAACCCGGACAGGACGCAAGTTCTGTCCGGGTTTCTTATTTAAACATCTTGGCTCCGTTTTTGGTGACGACTGGTTCTCACTCAAAGCCTTATACTGCTTGCCCAGACACGACAGGCTGACCGTGACAAAGCACATGCCGATGCTGCCGATGCGCAGCACCGCGAAGCCCTCGCCAAAGCGAGCGAACAGCGTCAGACCTTTGCAGTTCAACAGTCTGAGCAACTTCTCGTTTTGCTTGAGCAGAACACGCAACTGACAGAACTCGTCAAAGAGCTCAGCCAGCACATTGAGGCACTGACCAGCAACATGCACAGCAAATTTGTCGATGACAGTGCGAAGTGATACGTTATCAACTCAAACAACACTGAGATGACTGAAGCTATTTTGTACCTGCCATCCTAAAGCACTGGCCAGAAACTGTAGGGATTTATCTTTTCGGGAGCTATGCCACAGTGGATGAAAGAGGGGAGAGTGACGTCGATTTCGCTCTTACGATTCCACGCGGGTGTATTGTCACAAATACCGAACTTGCATTGAGTACCTGCAGGAGTGATCTCGAAATGCTTCTTGGACGCGAAGTTGATCTCCTTAATCACCGGTTACTTTCCATTTAGCTTCGATGGTATCGACGGACAAATCGTCGCCGCAGGCCCACTCAACAAAATAGCCTCCGTTTGAAATTTCCATAAACTCCGCTACTGTTTTTAACGCTTCAAAAGCTTCGTATTGCAGGTACGGATTCACATTAAATTCACCGACACGACCATCATCAGCAACAATGGTTATCGTTTTATCTCTCAATCCAAGCTACGACAAGTTTGTGCTTGTTCGGTGGCAACTCACCAGCGAGAAGAATCACGTCAGGAACAGAATAAAAAGATCAAATTCACCATTTATTACTTTGACGTACGTCAAGGTTAATATTTTATTTCAGAACGACAAAGATGCTGGTAACAGCCGATTTCCAACAAGACAATGTGACGTCATGTTGTGAAACCCAATAAGATTGTTTGTAGTAATGTTCGATCACGTAAAGCACCTAAATAAAAATGGTTATCTTATTTACTTTACATAACTAATATTATACAACGATAAAAAAAACGAAAAACAGGGGAGTCCAGTAGGGGAGGGTCGTAACTTTAACAACCTGTTTTTTAAAAGATTATCGGCTTTGACAAGTGCCTCAATAATGGTTTTGAATGGCAACGGTAGTAAATGCGACTTGTCTTGCTAACCTGGAAGTATCATGAACGTTTTGGCAAAGCATGTTCTCTGCAACCATAAGTTTTTTATTGGGGGCAGGTGACTCTTCCTGCATGTTATAAAGATGCTGGAAATCCCTTTCGGAAAGCTCCAGTCGGTCGCCATGTTCAATTACCATTCCGGCTACTCCGGGTATCAAAAGAGGCTTTTCTTCCGAAGCGACGCGTAGCAACGATCGTTGGTTATTTTCTTCCGGGATACGCGTTATAATGACACTCCTTCATTTTTGACGGTGCATTTCAATGGTCGATATCACTGGTGTCCGGTTGTTGAAAAAATTAACACTGTTTATCGCCTAATAATAAAACAAGTTATGATACGTTTTTGGTCGTCACCGACTTGAAAAAAACTTGTTATTTTTATCATTCCATAATTTTTAGAAAAGGGATGATAAATGTATACAGGAAAAACCATTTTTGCT
>CAIJWE010000045.1 GCA_903824295.1 uncultured Chlorobiaceae bacterium | reverse complement strand
TGTCGTCCGGTTTCTACGGCGACTTTTTCCCAGGTGATCACCTCTTCCCATTCCGAACAGAGTAGTTAAGCCCTGGAGAGCCGATGGTACTGCCTAAAAGCGGGAGAGTAGGTCGTCGCCGAGTTTTTATAAAAAAGCCCTCCACTAATACTGGAGGGCTTTTTTTTTGCCTTTTACCGCTCTCTGTATTATTTTGAGCCCATTCCGGATTGGCAGGATACCCCTGTCGTACACTGTAAAACTGTAATCACCACCCATAATGCCCTTGCAAGCATGTCACTTTACCGCCGAGATGAGCGTTCGTGATTATGAGTGCGACATGCAGGGTATTGTCAACAACAGTGTCTATCAGAACTATCTTGAACATGTTCGTCATCTCTATTTGAAACAGGTTGGTATTGATTTCAGCGAATATACCCGGCAGGGAATTAACCTTGTGGTCGTACGTGCTGAACTGGACTATAAATATCCACTTGCTTCAGGCGACACCTTTGTGGTTGGCCTCACCATCTGTCGGGAATCAGCGTTGAAATTTGCTTTTTATCAGGATATTTTTCGACTTCCCGATCACAAACCCGTTCTGAAAGCCAAAATTATCGGAACAGCCCTGAATCAACGTGGCCGCCCTGAAATTCCTGAAGCGCTTGCCGTCTTGTTGAATCCAGGTCACTAAGGTGATCTCATCCATGTATTGAAAAGAAAAACACTATGAAGCCATTGATACAAGTTGGGCACTCCTATCTCGCACTCAGCCAGGGGGAGCAACAACTTCGCGACGCACACTATGAAGAGGCAGCAGAAAGCTACAAGCGGGCACTGGAGGTGTCGCGCAGCATCCCGATAGAGGAGGCATTTGATTATGACGGGTTCGACGCCTTGTGCCATACAGGCCTTTCCGGCGCTTATATCAAACTTGGCCGTTATGCGGAGGCCCTTCATTCCGTAGAGATCGGGCTGCGCTACTTTGATCGCAGGGGTGAACTGCATAAGGATGAAGGCAAACAGTGGATCGCTGCGGTACTTAACCGTGCACAAGCTCTCGAAGGTACTGGACGCAGTGAAGATGCATTGAAAGTCTATCAAATCACGAGTGAGATGATTGCCGAACGTAAGGGTGAGCTGCCCGGCAAAGAGGAGTTGCAACGGCTGATTGAAGAGCGTGTTTCGAAGCTTCAGCCTCTCACGGCGGAGAACAAACCAGCCGGTTACAAAGCATGGTGGGAGTTCTGGTCGTAAGTGCTAATGCCGACCATCAAAAAAATACTGGTCATAAGGCTCAGCTCCATTGGAGACATCGTCCTTACGACCCCCTTGCTGAGGAGTCTGCAGAGTGCCTGGCCGGACGCCAAGATTGACTATTGCACTAAAGCGCCCTTTGTCTCACTTCTTGCAGAAAATCCGCGGCTCTCTGCGATCTATACGCTCGAAACGCCCCCGTTCGAGGCTTATGATCTTGTGGTCGACTTGCAGTACAGCCTCCGGTCGCGCGCCATTGTCCGTTCGCTCCGCAGGCAGCATCTTGTACACTACCGCAAAGCCAACTGGAAAAAATGGTTGCTGGTGCAATGCAAAATCAATTTCTATGGAGCCTATCGGAGCGTGGTTGAGCGCTATCGTGATGCCCTGAAAGAGTTTGCTCTCTCAGGTGATTCCCTTGGGTGCGAACTCTACCTCTCTTTCAGCGACAGAGCCTTTGCCAGCACCTTTTTTGACGGAGGCAAAAAAACTCTTGCACTCTGTTTTGGAGCGAAACATTTTACAAAGCGTTACCCTCCCCGCAGCTTTGCCGCACTGCTCGCCCTTCTGCTCAGGGAAACGCCTATACAGGTACTTCTTCTCGGAGGAAGAGAGGATGCTCCGCAAGCCACAGAAATCATGGAGGCCTTGCCTGCTGCGTTCCAACCTATGGTGCTCAATCTCGCAGGAAGCTGCTCGCTCAGGCAGACCGCAGCGATTCTTGAGCGCTCTGATGCTGTGCTTTGCAATGACACCGGGCTCATGCATATAGCCTCCGCGTTTGGCAAAAAGCTGTTTCTTCTCTTTGGTTCCTCCTCGGCATCTTTTGGATTTCTTCCCTGCCATGCGCCCTACGACCTTTTTGAAGTAGAGGGACTTCGTTGCAGGCCCTGCTCACATATAGGCAGGGATCGCTGTCCAAAAGGGCATTTCCGCTGTATGAACGATCTCCCCCAAGGCGTGATAGCCAGCAAGATTCTTGACTACCTTAAAAAATCGGGGTAATGCCTGTCGCGTGAAAACAAAAAGCCATTTTCGCTCGCGGTTGGAAAAATGATGCAAATTGGTTACCTTTGGTGTTCAAATTTGCAGATGGTGTTTTGAGGGTGACCTCTGAAGCCGTGGGGCTGGTCTGCGCAATGCCGGACCCTCGCCATGTTGCAAGCAAGTGATGGGTATTAATATTATCAGATGTTGCGCTATGGAAACAAACAAACTTTACGAATGCACACTCATCATTGACGGAGGGCTTCAGGATGAGGCCATTCTGGCCGCAATGGAGTTAGTGCAGAGGGTCATTACCGAAAAAGGCGGAAGTATCAGCAGTGTACTCGAAATCGGAAGACGCAAAACAGCCTATCCGATCAAGAAGAAATCCATTGGCTACTACGCTCACATCGAATTTACTGCGGCTACCACTGTAATTGCAGAAGTTGAAAAGGTTCTTCGTTATGAGGAAGATCTGCTCCGTTACCTGATTATTCATCTCACCAGCGCTCTTCTTGAAATGCGCAAAAGAGTTGAGAAGTACAGTGTTGTCATCGGCAGTCCGGAAGATATTGCTCTCGCTGAGGCCGCTGCATCTGAAACCGTTGCAAAATGATAGTCAGGTTTAGTTTGAACGCAAGCTGAGAAGTGATTCCTTTTGTGAATATAACGGAGAAGATTGTATGGCTGAATTAAAGATGCCCGAAATAAACAGTGTCGTCATTGCTGGAAATCTTACCAAGGATCCTGTTTTCAGGCAGACTAATTCAGGCGGAACGCCTGTCGTTAATTTTTCAATTGCATGTAACGGAAGATTCCGTGACAGCAATCACCAGTGGCAGGAAGATGTCTGCTATGTCGGTATCGTCGCATGGAACAAGCTTGCCGAAAGCTGCCGTGACAATTTAAAGAAAAGTTCAGCAGTCCTTGTTGACGGTGAATTGCAGAGCCGGACATGGAAAGCGCAGGATGGATCTTCAAGAACTGTTGTAGAAATAAAAGCAAGAAGAATCCAGTTTCTCAACAAACGCAAGAAAAACGGTGAGGAAGATGACGAGGGTTTTATCGAGGATGATTGCCACGATATCCATCATGGAGAAATTCATGAAGACGATCCCGGTCACATTTACGAATACAAATACCTTTCCTCCGATTGAGAGGATAGGGTAAGCCAAATTTTGTAATGAACTTATGAAACAAAAATTCACACACTCACAGGGCCACAAATCGCAAGGCAATAAATCGCTGAGCAATGCGTTGGCGTCGAAGAAAAAAGTATCGAAGAATCAGGTCGTGTTTTTTGATTATCGCGACGATCGCAAGCTGAGGAGATTTATTAACGATCAGGGAAAAATTATTCCTCGCCGCATCACCGGACTCTCTGCCAAAGAGCAGAACCTTCTTACCCATTCAGTGAAGTGGGCACGGTTCCTGGCAGTAATCCCTTATGTTGTCGATGAATACAAATAACCAATTTCGCAATCTATTGAACGAGGAAGCTAAGCAGTGAAAGTCATTTTAAGAAACAATGTGGCTACCCTTGGCGATGCAGGTGATGTTGTTGCGGTCAAAAACGGCTACGCAAACAATTTCCTGATTCCGCAGGGTATAGCTATAAGAGCTACCGAGGGTACACTCAGAGCTCTTGAAACAGAGAAAAAGCAGCAGACCAAGAAAATCGAGTTGCAGCGCAAAAGCGCCCGTGAACATGCCCAGAAAATTGAGCAGATGTCACTCAAGGTGTATGCAAAAGCTGGCGATTCTGGAAAACTGTTCGGAACCGTTACTTCGGCCGATATTGCCGATGCCCTTAAAGCTCAGGGAATCGACATCGACCGCCGGAAAATTACCATCGAAGAACCCATCAAGACGCTCGGTAAGTATGAGGCTGATGCGAAAATTTTCCAGGACATCACCGTCAAGGTTCATTTTGAGGTTGAGGCAGAAGGCTCAGAGGCCTGAAAACTCTTGCTTGAGAGGGTAATCGGTGAAAAAAAGCATTGCGGGTTTATCCCGTAACGTCAGGCCCCGTGACAGTTTCTGTTACGGGGCTTTTTATTGTAGGAACTGGTGTGGAGAAACCTAATAAGCACTTTCATTTATATAAAATACGAGATTCCGGGCCTCTGCCTTCATCAGGATGACGAGAACAAATAATGTGGTGTTTGACATGATTTTCCTGGAAAATCTTTGGGCCGTACTGAAAATTGCCTTGAATTAAAGGTGTTGAGTTCTTGAATGAAACGTGTAAATTAGCGCAGGGTGTGGGTTGCTGTACTATGACAGGAGTTGGATTTTTCGTTGCTACAAGCCGACAGGTGGCCGACTGATCATCAAAAAGGAGCCAGACATGAAAGCACTTGACATCCTCAAATATGTTTTCTCGCTTCTCGGTATTGGTATGTTGGTCGGAGCACTCTTTCTCTATCAGGGTACTCGCTCATTTCTCGCAGAGGCAGCAAGAACGGAGGGGACGGTTGTCAATTTTCTGCAAACCTATTCAGACCATGGGGTAACCTACGCCCCGGTTGTTCATTTCGTGAACCGGAACAGCGAAACAATTGTCTTTGTCTCATCAACAGCCACCAATCCGCCCGCCTATGCAAAAGGTGAAAAAGTAGAGGTTTTGTATTTTCCCGCTAAAGCGCAGGAGGCCAGAATCAACAGCTTCTTTTCCCTTTGGGGAGGCCCGGTTATTCTTGGAGCGATGGGCGCCATATTCTTTCTGATTGGTGCCGGGGTCACCCTTGTGCCCATGCTGAAAAAACAGCAAGGGGAGTACCTGAAAGAGCAGGGACGCGCCATTGAGACCGAATTCAAGAGTGTCAGGGTGAATGGGGCCGTTTTCGTCAATGGTCGAAATCCCTTTCGGGTCTTGACGCAGTGGAAGGACCCTTCCTCATCCCAAGTGCGCCAGTTCGAAAGCAACGATGTCTGGTACGACCCGACGAACCACATCAACAGTCAGCGGATCAGGGTCTTTCTTGATAAAAAAAATCCTAAAAAATATTACGTAGACCTCTCCTTTCTGCCCAAAAGTGAAGAATAAGTGTCCAAAGAGATGGTGATTATTGTTATTCTTCCTGCCAGCAAATTTTTAAACCAAACCATACACTCATGGACGCAAAAAATATTGTACTCGAAGTGCTGAAAAAAGAGGAGAACCCCTTGAACGCCGGTCAGATTACAGAACTCAGTGGACTGGAGCGCAAAGTGGTCGATAAAGCAATGAAGGCGCTGAAAGATGAAGGGTTGATTGTTTCGCCGAAGCGTTGCTACTGGGAAGCGAGGCAGTAATATGGCGGTTGTACTGGTCACAGGAGCATCAGGTTTCATCGGGTCGCATCTTGTTCTACGCTGCCTGCATGAAGGATATGATGTGAAAGCACTTGTTCGGAAGGGCAATGCATGTATTGCTGGCTTGCAGAAAGAGGGTGTGGAAGTGGTTGAGGGCGATATTCGTGATGTCGAGGCGGTCAACAGGGCGGTTACCGGCTGTGATCTGATCTTTCATGTAGCCGCCCTCACCTCCGACTGGGGAGCGCTTAAAGATTTTACGGATATCAACATTGGCGGCACCCGTCATGTTTGCGAAGCGGCGCTCAAGGAGAAGGTAAAAAGACTCGTTTACGTCAGTACCTATGAGTCATTCGATCATTTCAGGCAGGAGCGGGTTAATGAAGAGACTCCCTATGCCATCCAGAATAAGCCATATCCCGACACCAAAATAGGCGGAAATGAAACCGTCTGGAACTATGCCGGATTAGGGATGAAGGTATCCATTGTCTATCCTGTCTGGGTTTATGGTCCGGGAGACCGTACGCTGTTCCCCCTCCTTGCGGATGGTATTCGCCGCCGAAAACTTTTTTACTGGTCACATCATGCTCCGATGAGCATGGTCTATATTGACAATCTTGTTGATCTTCTGATGCTTGCGGCCGTGCACCCCGACGCTGTCGGCGAAGGTTTTCTTGCCTGTGACGGTGGAGCAATAACCTTTGAAGGGGTTTGTGAACACATTGCTGCCAAGATTCAAGCAAAGCCCCCATCACTCTACCTCCCCTTCAATCTTGTTTATCAGCTTGCAGGAATGTTAGAGGCTCTCTATCGTATGATCAGGAGTTCAAAACGGCCACTGCTGACCCGTCATGCAGTCACCTTACTGGCCTCCCGCGCAGTTGTTGATGCGTCAAAAGCCCGAAAGGTGCTTGGCTGGGCACCCAAGGTTGGTTTGGAGGAGGGTGTCCGCCGCACACTTGACTGGCTTGTCAGTGTCGATCCATCAGAGTGGAAGGTGAAGTAGGATTGTTGGTAGAGGAATCGCCTGCGGGTTTTACATCATATACCACCCCTCAATTGAGGCAAGCCGGCTTGAGAGAGAGCCGGAAAAGAGGGTTCTCCTCAGTTCTCGGTTATGCGATGAAGCCCATATCCTGTATTGATAGAGAGGATCAAATCTCTCCGTCTGCCCTCCTTTCAGCTTGGCAATCCGGCGCAGAAGAGGAATCTTGTCAGCGCCGGCAGCCAACAGGCTCGACTACCAGAGCTTCAGCTTTGGCCAATTGAAGATCATCACCATGATTATTTTTGCCGGATTTGCCTATTGGTACATGGAGAAACCGCCAAGCTGGAACTACCTCTACGCCGGTCTCTGCATGGTCGGTGCCGCCTGCTTTATAACAGTTTCTGCTGCTTCCAGTACTTGTAAATCTTGATGACAAAGTCCGGAATCAGTTCTATCATATCGGCAATGTCATCCTTCGACAGGGTATCGGAATCATCAGTAATGTTACTGAGCAGTAACATTGGCATTGCGAGCATACCGGTCTCTTCATCGGCAAAGAGCGGCTTCCACGATTCATGGGTCAGCTCCATCCCCATCGTAAAGCCCTGTGCCCATTGCTCAATAGCGAGCTCCTTTGCCTTTTTACTTTTATAGCCTGATGTTGCAAACAGGGGGCGAAATCCATCGAGATTGTTGATGAATTGCTGTGCAATGGTATGCATATGTCGAACCAGAAACTGCCTGATCAATTCCGTTTCGGCATCTGAAGAAAAACAGTTCTGATCACCCTTCCTTTCATTCCAGATAGAAGGTATCCATATCTCTGGCGGAACCTCATCAGGGCCGGCAATCATTGCCGTCATATATCCATCAACCATTTCAAGGGAAGAGAGCGACTCTTCAGGCCTGGAATCAGAGAGAAGAAAGTTTTCCACTATTCTGCGCTCTTCGAGGGATAGCGGATGGTGCAGCGGATAGATGGTGTTCATGTCAAAAGGCATTTTTAACGGACGATAAAGAAGTTTCGCGTAATCCTCTCAACGTAGCAAAAAAATAAATTCTGATGGGTTGAAATTTTAAGCGACCGGTCACCTTCAACCGTAATCGTCGATGCGGCTCTATCTCTCTCGGAGCCGCAAGTACTTCGCATTGTTGACTTGCTAACGGTGAGACTCCATCGCTGGTATCGCCATTACTCTTTAAGCGAAGTCATATCAATCACAAAGCGATACTTCACATCATTTTTCAGCAACCGCTCATAGGCGTCATTGATATCCTGAATTCTGATAACCTCAATATCCGAAGTGATTCCGTGCTTGCCGCAAAAATCGAGCATCTCCTGGGTTTCGGCAATTCCTCCGATAACTGATCCTGCCACAGATTTACGCCCCATTATCAATGGCACGGTGCTCAACAACGGCTCAATGCCTCCGAGGAACCCGACAAGCACCAGCGTGCCGTCAAGCGACAGAGCCGGCATGTACGGGTTGAGATCGTGAACAGAGGGAACGGTATCGATGATCAGCTCAAATTGGCCTTTTACGGCGTTCATTTGGGCGCTTTCGGTGGAGAGTACAACATTATCGGCACCCAGACGACGCGCATCCTGCTCTTTTTTTGGGGAACGGGTAAAAAGCGTAACGTCAGCACCCAGGGCTTTTGCAAGTTTCAGCGCCATATGGCCGAGGCCGCCAAGACCGATAACGGCCACGTTACTGCCCTTGCCAATGTTCCAGTGACGCAGCGGCGACCAGGTGGTAATCCCGGCGCAAAGCAGTGGAGCAGCTCCTTTCAGATCCAGTCCATCAGGTATGTTCAGGACAAATTTGTCCGACACGACGATTTTTTCGCTGTAGCCTCCAAAGGTGTGCGTATGATCATGCCGATCAACCGAATTATAGGTGTAGGTGGGGCTCTCTTCGCAATACTGCTCCAGACCTGACTGGCAGGCTGAACAATGCTGGCAGGAGTCGACCATGCAACCGACGCCGACAAGATCGCCTTGCCTGAAGCGGTTGACATCCGGCCCGACACGTACCACGCGACCGATAATTTCATGGCCCGGTACAAGAGGATAGGCGCTTCCACCCCAGTCATCACGGACCTGATGCAAGTCTGAGTGGCATACACCACAATAGAGGATGTCGATAACCACATCGTCAGTGCGAGGATCGCGACGTTCAAAACGATATGGGGTCAATGCCTCCCGTGAGGAGTGCGCGGCAAAACCAAGTACATTCATCGTCATCGTAGTTTCTCCATTCAATTTGTTGCTGTTTCTTCTCTGGTAAAGGTAAAGAACTTGATTCATGGTTCTCTGTGGAGCACCGTACAGAAATTTGCGATCACAAAGAAAAATATACGTCACTCTGCGCAAGCGGCGTAATTTGACCTTTGCAGCCCACTCCGTCATTCCATCACCAATTCCCTTGCATTAACGGCCATGAATCTCCTCCAGTTCCAGAAATGGCCAAGCGTGCATGAGGCAAGGCGGTTGATGCTTACGGAATATCATAATGCCGCAACGGCTGCGTTTCAGGGCGGGTATGAATGTTCTTTCCTGTTCAGTTGAGAATATCGTTGTCTGTTTGGTACGGAACCGTTCTGTGACACCTGGAGTTTGCCTGTAACCGTCAACCAGTGAAAGAGAAGGCAACGCGCCCTTGCCCCCGATTGGGGGACTTCAGGCCTGGTTACCAACTTAATTTCAGCCACATTTTGTCTCCCGACTGGGTATACTTGATATACCGAGGGCGTCGCCTGACCACTCTTCGGGGTCTATGCTGCAGTTGCGCATAACGTTGGGGTGTACCATGCCGGAGCCCATGATTTCGAGCCAGACTGATTTACTGCACACTTTGCATCCCTTGCCGCCACAGAGGTAGCAGGTGAGGTCCACTTCGGCTGATGGTTCAGTGAAGGGGAAAAAGCTTGGGCGGAACCGGAGTTTGACATCGGTGCCGAACATCTGTTTGGCGAAGGAGTAGATGGTGGCTTTGAGGTCGGCGAAGGAGACCTTCTTGTCGATGTCGAGCCCTTCGAGCTGGTGGAAGACGCAGTAGCTTCGGGAGCTGATCGCTTCGTTGCGGTAGACCTTTCCTGGGCAGATCACCCGTATGGGCGGTTTCTGGTCGAGCATGACTCGTACCTGCACCGGGGAGG
>CAIJWE010000044.1 GCA_903824295.1 uncultured Chlorobiaceae bacterium | reverse complement strand
TTTGACGACTCTTTTACCTACTATTTTGACACCATTCTGAAGCCATTCAGCAAATACATGCTGCAGGCGATTGAAAAAATAAAGCCGCTCGACATCAAGATTATTTGCCCAGGGCATGGTCCTATTTTGAGATCAAACTGGAAAAAATATGTCGATATGTCACAGAAGTTTGCAACAACAGCTATTGCACTTCCCCAGGAAAAAAATATCCTGATAGCCTATGTCTCTGCCTATGAAAACACAACATTAATGGCCGAAAAAATAGCTGAGGGGCTTCGCCAGTCATGCGATTTCAAGATCGACATCTGTGATATTGAATCTGTCCATGCGTCAAAACTGGAAGAAAAAATCGCTCACTGTTCCGGTATTATTGTCGGGTCACCAACAATCAACCAGAATATACTGCCGCAGATTTACCAGATTTTCGCAACAATAAACCCTATCCGCGACAAAGGAAAACTTGCGGCGGCTTTTGGCTCTTATGGCTGGAGTGGTGAGGCTGTGCGCATGATAGAGAGTAATTTTACCATGCTTAAACTGAAGGTCTTTGAGCAGAGTATGGCGGTTAAATTCAAACCGCATGAACCTGAATTTGAAAAATGTATCGCCTTTGGGAAAGCCTATGCAGAAAAAATGATTGAGATTTATCAGCTCAGTTGCTCTCTTTGAGGTTTTTCGCCTTTATAAGAGGAGCGTCATCAGTTGTGTATGATGCTCCTCTTATCTGAAAACAATCTCTTTCACCATCGTCCCTTTGAGTGAGGCATTCAGCTTGGTGAGAATATCCTGCTTGCGAAAATTGAGTTCCATTCTCCAGGATGGATTTTTTACCCGTATAAACAACTCTCCATTGATAAAGCGTTCAATCGTTGTTGCTGATGAAATGGCCTCTCCGACAACACTATGCCATATCTGAACTGTTTTGTACTGCTGGTATGCTTCGGTCATTCCCAATACCTGACACATCTCACCAACAACATCTGATATTTTTTTTGGATTTTTAGTTCTTGACATGCCGCTTACTCCCTGCTCTGCTTTAGCGATTCCATGGAAATAGTTGAGATCGTACTTCCTCCCTTTTTTTCTGCTGAGGTAATAATGGTTTGCCCGCATGTTTCCAGTATACTGAAAATATCGGCTGTTCTTGACGCATCCAACTCACTGAACATATCATCAAACAGACAGAGTGGTTTTTCGCCAAGGGTATCCTGATAAAAACGGTATTGAGCGAGCTTCAAAGAGATAAGAAATGTTCGCAATTGACCACGTGAAGCATATTTTTTTACCTCTTTACCTTGAAGGAAAAAGAGTAAATCATCACGATGGGGCCCTGTAAGGGTCTGTCCCCTCAAAATTTCCTGTTTTCTGGTCTCTTCATACTTTGCAAGAAATAACGCGCAGAGTTCCTCAAGCGGCGTATCCGGGGTGATAGTACCCAATGAACATCTGTAGAGTATTGAGGGATTTTCATCGCTCGACAATTGCCCGTACAGAGCCTGAAAGTGATAAAAAAATGGGGACAAAAACCGCATTCGAGCAGCAACAATTGATGCTGCAAGCTTTGAAATATTTTCAGTCCAGAGTAACAGCATATCTTTATGGACATTAATACCGGAATATAACTGTACCAGCAGAGCGTTTCTTTGATGCAAAACTCTTCTGTATGCCAGCAAATCATCAAGATATTTCCTGTCGGTCTGACTAATAAGAGTGTCAATAAATCGCCTTCGTTCAGCAGGTGCACCGTTGACAATCACGATTTCAGATGGTGAAAAAGTGATACAGGGTATACGGCCAATGTGGCGTGAAAACGGTTTTATCTCACAATTATCAACGATAACCTGCTTTTCCTTCTCCTTTTTATAGACTACTTTTACGATCGTAGCAACATCAGTTTCACTGATAAAACTTCCATTGAGCACAAAATAATCTGAGGTAAAACGGAGACACTCACCATCAGTAGCGCTGACTTGGCTTTTAGTCAGCGCGCAATAATGAATACCCTCAAGAATAGAGGTTTTTCCGGAGCCATTCTGGCCGTGGATAAGGGTAATACCATCACCAGGCTCAAAGGTCAATACCTGATGATTTCTAAAATTTCTAAAATTTATACGCTTTATTTTCAATAATACAGTAATTCACGTCAATTATTGATTCTGACAGGCATCACCAAAACAATTAATTTATCATCCTCTTCGGCTTTATGCGGCTTAAAAATAACAGCCGTAGTCGGGCTTTTCAGCTCAATGCGGATATCATTATCATCAAGGTGGGCAAGAGCTGCCTCAATAAATTTTGAGTTAAAACCAATGGTAATATTTTCACCTTCATACAGGCATGGTAACTCTTCCTGAGCCGCCTCCCCTTCATTGGTATTTTCTGCCATTACTTTCAGAAGCTCTCCCTCAATCACCATCTTGACATCACCAATACTTGAAAACCGACCGACACGCCGCACGGAATCATAAATCATCGACCGATTTATGATCAGGTGCTTGTCATGTTCGACAGGAATAACGGCATCATAGTTAGGATAAGGTTCAACAATTAATGACGCATCAAGCACGATATTTCCAACAATAAAACGTACAAACCGTCGATCAGAATCAAGCTGCATGGTAATGGATTCATGCTGGGCAAGCTTCTGTAAAATGGAGAGAACCCTTGCTGGTATAACAATTTTCTGTTTTTCAGCAATGTCGGAAGATAAACTCTTCCTGCATCGGACAAGCCGATGCCCATCAGTAGAAACTGCTGTAAGAACACTGCCTTCAAGTTCAAAAAGCACTCCCATCATTGCTGGCCTCATACCATCAATACTGCAGGCAAAAATGGTTTTCTGAATCAGATCGAGCAGTTCAGTTGTTGCCAACTCAAGTGAGATATCGTAACTTTTTTCATGTTTTTCAGGCTTGCTCTCAAATTGGCAAGGAATTTTATATTTACCCTTATCGGTCGTGATATGGAGAGTTCCATGATCACTGATTTCCTGACGCTCAATTACAAAAGTTACCGCAGTATCATACATACTTCTCAGAAAATCCTGCAAAGTCCTCGCCTTGATACCAATATTTCCAGTATCAGTAGTATCCACATCACTTTTTACCGTGATTGAAAGTTCTCCGTCAGTAGCAAAAAGAGTCAGACTGCCAGACTCAATGGATAAGTGAACGTTTTCAAAACGGGCATCAATGGCTTTTGCAGGAATCGCCTGAGCCACTTTACCAATGGCGTCCTGTAATTGACGGATTGAAGAGGTTAATTTCATCTGCTTCAACTTTAACTATTTAATATTTATAAAAAATTGTTGTTGTTGTTGACTGTGTGGATATCTGGACAAGAGTTTTTGTTTTTTTTATAAATCCTTTTTAGAAAACCATTTAAAATACCCACGCATCTTACTGGAGATGTTGATAACCTGTGTGTTGCTGCTCGATGGTTTTGTTGGTTGTTTGTGGATGCTTGTTTTTGTTTTGGTGTTATGTTGATAGTGTTGTGGTTATCAACAATTACTCCACAGTAAACCAACATCTTGTGCACACGGATATTTACATCGAGAGGATCTCAATTCTTTTTTTGATCTCTTCGATTTTTTTTCGTTCATCTGCCACCGTATCAACTTTTTTGGTGATGGTGTTCACTGCGTGAATAACGGTAGAGTGGTCCCTTCCTCCAAAATGCAGACCAATGGTCTTGAGTGACGAGTCGGTCAGAAGTTTTGAGAGATACATCGCTACCTGCCTTCCCACGGCGATCTCCTTTTTTTTGGATTTTCCTTTCAAATCATTTGGTGTGATGGAAAGGTACGAGCAAACCGCTTTTTCAATGGTGTCAAGTGTCAGTCGTTTGGTTGTATGCCGGATGATGTCTTTCAGGGTTGATTTTGTAAACTGCAGGTCAATCTCCCTGTTATCAAGAGACTCTGCTGCGAGCAGTTTGACAATACACCCCTCAAGTTCTCTCACATTTTCTGTAACATTCGTTGCAATAAATTCAATGACAGCCTCATCAAGATTTACTCCACTCTGATGCAGTTTACTGAGGATAATAGCCTTGCGTGTTTCATAATCCGGAGGTTGAATATCTGCTGAAAGCCCCCAGTTAAAACGTGATATAAGGCGGTCTTCAATGCCCTTGATATCTTTTATCGGTCGGTCTGCCGAAAGAATAATTTGTTTGTTTGATTGATGGAGGGTGTTGAAAATATGAAAAATCTCCTCCTGTGTTTTTTCCTTGCCTGAAAAAAATTGAATATCGTCAATAATCAGGACGTCAATTGATCGGTAAAAAGAGGAAAATTCCTGAATTTTACCATTCTGTATGGCGTTGACGAAGTCGATGGCAAATTTTTCACTGGAAACATAGAGTACCCTTTCGGAAAGCCGGTTCTCACGGACGCTGTTGCCGACAGCCTGCATCATGTGCGTTTTTCCAAGCCCAACGCCGCCATAGATAACCAGCGGATTAAATGCGTTCAGTCCGGGACTTTGTGCCACTGACTTTGACGCAGCAAAGGCAAGTGAGTTGCAATCTCCCCGGATGAGGGTCTCAAAGGTGTATTTGGTATTCAAGTGTGTTTCAAAGCGGGCAAGATTTTTTTCAAACTCCTCACTGTTTTTTGCCCGACTCTCTGATGCGCGACTGGCAGCGATAAAATCGCCGTTCATCGCATTCCGGTGTGGCAATTCTATAGTGACCGGCTGCCCTTGCGATTTATCCATAACAATGGAATACATCAGTTTCGCGTCAGGTCCAATCACATCTTTGAGGGCAAGTTTTAAAAAAGAGGAATAATTCTCTTCTATCCACTCGTAAAAAAACTGGCTCGGAACTTCAATGGTCAGTTCACTCCCTGAAAAACTCAGTGGCTTGATTGGAAAAAACCAGGTCTTGAATGCCAAAGGATTAATTTTTTCCTTAATGGCATTAAGGCAGGCCTCCCATACTTGCTGCTCCATGGAGAGGCTTTTCAGCGGTTTTGTTTGCGGGTTTTCCGGAAACGTTTTTGACGTAACTTCAAGCATAAAAAACGGAGATTTGAGGGGTAAGGGTTGGTTTTATCAGCCCTGTCAACATTCGCTGTTCACAAGTTAGTTTTTTATGTGGACAAAAAACAATTTCCTTTATGAAAAATCCGTTGTATGGAAGTGTGGTTTAATAGATAGTTTTCAACGTGCCAAGTCGCTTTATTTATTTGGTTTACCATAAAAAAGCAGCCAAGTTGTCAACATGTGTTGATTCTATTAGGTTGGCGTCATCTTTGGTTCTTTCGGGTGTTTGGGTTTTTTATCCACAAGTTATCCACATTGTTGATAACTTGTGGAGGGTGCTTTGTTTTTGCTTCGTTGCTTTGGTTGCGTTCCGCGTCAAAAGCTTCTTGTTCTTGCAATCAATATCTGTCGGGGAGCAGAACCATTTGTTAATGATTGTTCATTGTGTTAAATTGTGAGCCCTGTAATTTTGAATGTACATAAACAAGTGTGGAGCTTTAAGCGATGAAAAGAACCTATCAGCCGCGGAATAGAAAAAGAAGGAACAAGCACGGATTTCGTGAGAGAATGTCGACCAAAAATGGCCGGAAAGTGCTGTCAGCAAGAAGAGCCAAAGGGCGTCACTCGCTTTCAGTAAGCAGCGCAATGGGCACGGCAGGTCAATAGGCTGGCTGTGAGAGTGCCGGAATCGAAAAAAAATGCTCTCTTCCCGTTTTGAGCAAGTTGCACGTGCATTCTCTCGGCAAGCATGAGATTTTGAGAAAAAAAATGCCGATTTCACTTCTTTTCAAGACAGGGAGAAGTATGAAAGGTAATTTTTTGAGAATTGTGTATGCCTCCCTTGTACTTGAAAACAGTTTTTTTCAGGATGTCCCAGCCATTTTGTTCGCGGTTAGTAAAAAAACAGTCCCTTCCGCTGTTCAGCGCAACAGGGTCAAGAGAATGATGAGAGAGGCTTACCGGCTTGAAAAGCCATTGGTACAGAGTAGAGCAGATAGCCAGCATGAGGGTAGTGCCAGTGAAATGCTCTGCATCGCTTTTCTGTATATGGGCAGAAGAAAGACTTTCCCGAACCTTGAAACATTCAGGGAGGAGATCAGGGGATTAATGGCAGGCATGATATTTGCCTGAAACCTGACTGGTTAGCTCAAACATGAGGGATCGAGTTTTTTTACCGGATAAAGGGATATGAAGAGCATGAGCAGCTTGAAGTTTTTCAATCAGGTACCGATAGTGCTGATAAAGTTTTACCGCGCGTTTCTTTCGCCTTTGCTTGGCCCGTCCTGCAAATATTTTCCTACCTGTTCCAGTTATGCGCTTGAAGCCTTTCAGCAGCATCAATTTTTTTATGCTTCCTGGTTGACGGTTTGGCGTATTCTTCGGTGCAATCCCTTTGCAAAAGGGGGATTTGACCCTGTTCCTCCTGTATCTGTAAACAATAAAGAGTTTTCTCGTAAAACTAAAGAGAGTGGTAATGGATAGAAATTCAATAACCGGCCTTGCAATTATTGCCGTGATCATGATGGTCTGGCTTCAGTTTATGTCGCCGGATAAAAAACAGGTGCCGCCAGCAACGGCTGTGAAAACAGAGCAGGTGGTGCAGCAGGCAGAGCAACTTCCGGCAACTTCGGTTTCTGCAGCCGATACGTTTGGTCTTTTTGCCGCTTCTTCCGGTGGTCAGGAAAAACTGATAAAGGTAGACAACGATCTTTTTCGTGCAACACTCTCTTCAAAGGGTGCAACTCTGAAATCTCTTGTACTGAAAAAGCATCTGGATGGCAATCTCCAGCCGTTTGATCTTGTCAGCAATGGGAAAAACGGAGCACTTTCACTGCTTTTTCTTACTCGTGAAGGCAAGAGAATTGATACCCGTGACCTCTATTTCAGCAACGTCACGCTCGACACTCTTCGCACCATCACTGGAAAAGCGAGTTATGCGGTTCGCTACCACCTTGATGTGGCTCCCGGGCAGGCTATCGATATTATCTACGGTTTTACCGGAGACAGTTACAAGGTAGACTATGATGTCAAGCTGACAGGATTTGCCAGTGAACTGGCAGGAAATGAATACCAGTTGCAGTGGGATGGAGGTTTACCTTTTTCTGAAAAAAATCGTCCGGATGAAGCGCAGAGCGCATTGGCCAGTGCATACCTTGGTGGTAGTATGGTAAATCTTGATGCAAGCAAAGAAAAAGAGTTTTATCGCGAAGAGCAGTCAGGTGAGGCGCAGTGGGTTGCTGTCCGTAACAAGTATTTTGTTGCCGCGCTTATTCCCCAGGGACGTTCAGCAGGAATTTATCTTGATGGAAAAAGAGCGACGGGCAATGATTATGAAAATTACCTTGCTGCCTTAAAGATGGCTGTTCCCGCAACAGGTGGTGTTATTGATGACAAGTTCAGTCTCTATCTCGGCCCGCTTGACTACAACATTGTCAAGGCACAAAAGGTCAATCTTGAAAAGATCATGGATTTTGGCTGGGACTGGCTCACCAGGCCTTTTGCCGAATATATCATTCTGCCGGTCTTCAACTGGATGAATGGTTTTGTCAGTAATTATGGTCTTATCATTATCATTTTTGCCTTCCTCATCAAGCTGGTCACCTATCCCCTTTCAATGGCTTCGACGAAGTCAATGAAAAAAATGTCGGCCCTGCAGCCGGCGCTCAAGGAGCTTCAGGAGAAATACAAGGATAATCCAGCGAAACTGCAAAGTGAGCTTGGCCGGATTTACAAGGAGGCCGGAGTAAACCCGATTGGAGGCTGCCTTCCTGTGTTGCTACAGATGCCGCTGCTTTTTGCCATGTTCTACGTTTTCCGTTCATCGATCCAGCTTCGCCAGCACGGCTTCCTCTGGGCAAAGGATCTCTCTGTTCCGGATTCGATTCTCGATTTTGGTTTTGCCATTCCCATGTACGGTAGCCATATCGCAGTATTTCCTATTCTTATGGCCGTGACAGTTTATTTGCAGCAGAAGATCACTCCGACGACGCAGAGCAATGAGCAGATGAAGGTGATGATGTATATGTTCCCTGCCATGATGCTGCTCTTTTTCAACAACATGCCTGCCGGTCTTGGCCTCTACTACCTGATGTTCAACATCTTCAGTGTTGCGCAGCAGTACTATATCAATAAGACCACCACCGCTGCCGACATGCCGAAGGTTAATCTTGGCCTTGCTCCTGCCGGTTCAGCGAGGAAGCCGAAAAAAGGGGGAGCGAGAAAGTAGGCACGATGATGGCGCCCATTGAGCAGGTTGATGTGTGGTTATTCAGGTTGTTGAACCTTAATCTGGTTCATCCGTCAACCGATGACCTCATGGTTTTTCTGACCAACGGGCGCCTCTCTTGGCATATTTTTCTGCTTGCCCTTCTTTTCATGGTTGCCCGAAAGGGAAAAAACGCTTTTGTGATCATTCTTTTTGCCCTTCTTGCTGTCGGTCTCGCTGATTTTGTTGCTTCAGGCCTTCTGAAGCCTCTTGTTCAGCGTCTCAGACCCTGCTTTGCCCTCGACCACGTTCGCCTGCTCATCAGCCAGCCACAGAGTTATTCGTTTGCGTCATCTCATGCGGCAAACTCTGCGGTAGTTGCAACGGTTACCTGGATTTTTTTTCATCGCGGCGTGCTGGTTGAAAAGCTCTTTACCGGGACCATGATTTTTTATGCTTTGGCCATCTCCTTTTCGCGGGTCTATGTCGGTGTTCACTACCCTGGCGACGTTCTTGCAGGCATGGTGATCGGAGTATGCAGCGCGCTGCTCGTCTATCTTCTCTTTTCATGGCTTTTTAAAAATATCCTCCAACCCTGGCTGATTCGCAAAGGAAGCTGTGGTCATGAGTGAACATTACTGGGGTATAGATCTCGGTGGCACCAAAATTGAAGTGGTTGTCACCATGCACTCCATGAAACCCGCGATTCGCCGTCGTATTGCTACTGAGGCCTCTGGAGGTTACAGTCACATCCTTGAGCGTATCAGGCATCTCGTTGAGACGGTCTCTCTTGAGTCCGGGATAGCGCTCCCTTCATTGATCGGCATCGGAACTCCCGGACGCTATGATGCTGTGCAAGGAGTCATGAAAAATTCCAATACGGTTTGCCTTAATGGCCGCAACCTGAAAGATGATCTTGAGCGGATCCTCAAAAGAGCCATTGTGCTCGAAAACGACGCAAACTGCTTTGCACTCGCGGAATCCATGCTGGGCGCAGGCGCGTCACTCATGCGCGACCCCTCAAAGCTCGCATTTGGCATTATTCTCGGAACCGGCGTCGGCGGAGCTCTTGTTTGTGGCGGCCATGCCCGCCGTGGCGCACACGGCATTGCCGGAGAGTGGGGGCATAATGAACTCATCCCGAGCGGGGAGCACTGCTATTGCGGCAAGCGGGGCTGCGTCGAAACGGTCATTTCCGGTCCGGCGCTTGAGCGCTATTATCAGCAGTTGAGCGGCAGCTTCAAACCGCTTGAGCAGATTGCTTCGGATTATGATTCAGATGGAGCGGCGGCAGAGACTATTGAGCGACTGCTCTTCTATTTTGGTAAGGCGCTCGCAGCGGTCATCAATATTATCGATCCCGATTGCTGCATTCTTGGTGGTGGTGTGGGCCGTGTGGAGCAGTTGTATTCACCACAGGCAGTTCAGGCTATCGAAAGGCACCTCTTCAACAGTGAACTCCGTATTCTTCTCCTCAAGCCGCTTCTTGGCGACAGCGCCGGAGTTTTTGGAGCGGCATTGTTGACTCAGAAGTTGTAAAGAGGTCAACTGGAACGTTCCGCGATGTATGATTTCGGATCGAGATAAGGTTTTTGCCGATGCATCCGATGGCTCTGCGGTTTATTGACGAGTATCTTGAGGCTGCCGGATACCGTGATGACCAGCACAGCCCACGATTTCGACCGCTAAAAACTACCATCACCGGTACGTTGCTCAAGCTGCGGCATCCCCAATCAAGCTTTATGATAGCCGGAAAAACAGGCACGAGGTAAGCCCGACCTTACGAGTACATCAAGACTTTTGCTGTTTTGTAAAACGGCATGACGCCCGATTATTGCCGTTTCTTGAGCAGATCCAAAATATTCCGGGGAGTTATCAGTGTGTTCGTAAACAGTCGTTTGTGATCAAACAAAGTTCAAAAAAATGAGTTTTAAGCGTGCCGAAGTCTGCGAGCCTGAGCGGCTGCAAGTCGACAACGGGAGTGAACGGAAAGGAGTTGGATTGTTGTGCCCATGAGAACAAGGTGGTGCGGAACCTCTCCCTGCCGGATAATCCGTATATTGCATCGTGCACTGGGAAGTTTCGCGATGGGTGCTTGTCGGTGAGCTGATTCTTGAATCTGGACAACGCGATGCAGAAAATCGAAGCTTGGCAACGGGCAGACAGTGAGGTCAGAGTGCATTATTACGTTGAGTCACTTGATGCTCATGAAATTCATTGCCACAAAATGAAATAAGCCAGGACACTCTAATTTTACCGGTACAATTAACGGGGTAGCAGTAGTGTCCGGTTAAAATAAAGAGAGCTGTGAAACAGGATCCCGCACCTTTTTCAGTGAACGTTCAGTCAAAGACAAAATATCAATAAGCAAACGTTGCTCCATGATCACCGAAGCGATCATTCTTGTCAAAACCTGTAACGAGTAGCTGTATTTTGTCTGAAATTTGATATACGATAATAACAGATAATAGCACATGGCCACCCATATCTGGGATAGCACGGCATTCCGGCTTGTTCCAAGGAATGACTTGATTTTCAGGTTCTGTTTGATCCACTTGAAAAAGAGTTCAATCTGCCAACGGGACTTGTAAATCGCTGCAATCGTTGACGCAGGAAGTTTCATATTGTTGGTAATAAACGTATAAATTTTCTTGGTTTCCGGATGCGTATAGCAGACCAGACGAAAGGGTTTTGGATATTTTTTTCTGGTTTTCTCTACGATGAGCTCGATTTCATCATCCCGCGTTACCAGCGGATGATCAATTGGCTGATGCTGTCCGACAATACGGTATTGCATCGATGTTTTGGCGCGTGTCACAAACCAGACTTTGCGTTGATCAAGGCGATACAGCCATTCGAAGTCAATATATGCCCGGTCAACGGAAATGATGCTGTCCGGCAGAAGGTGCAAATCAAGTTTCGCCTCACTTTTTGCGACTCGAATATCTGACTTCTTGCCATCCGTCATCACTATGAATGATGGCAAAGAACCCCGGTGATCATACAGATAATGTAATTTAATAGCTCCTTTCAGTTGGCGATATTTTGCCCAGGGAAACATGCTCAAGCACAGGTTAATGACCGTAGCATCCATCGAATAAAGAGGATTTGTAAATTCAAACCGATGATTTGGTGTGTGTGAACGGCACTTGTCGAGCAGCTTATAAAAAAGACCTTCGTAGATTTCATAAGGCCGGTTTTTCATGGCATCAGACAACGTGCTTCGCTTGATGTCTTCAAGCCCAAGGTGATACCATTTGTTAGAATGAACGCCAAGGCTCGTCTGAATCGCTCGTAGACTGTCGTGACCAGCAATCTGGGCAAACAGCAAAGTCACCAATTGCTGCCATCCTGTGTAATACTTGGTGTAATGGTTGCTTCGATGCTGCTTTTCGAGTTTTTCAAATTCATATCTCGGAAGAATTCTTAGCAACTCACCCATAATCGTTGTAATTTGTCGCATGGTCTGAAACTCCTTGTAAACGTTACTGATATCAAAGGTTTGGTCACTTTTAATATCGCTGTTTTTCAAGTCGTTTCAGACCTTTTTCATTTTTTTACCGGACGCTACTGA
>CAIJWE010000043.1 GCA_903824295.1 uncultured Chlorobiaceae bacterium | reverse complement strand
ACCTAATTTCCCGCGCGATATATAACCATGAGAAGCATATTCTCATAAAATAGTTGGGTTTATCACAAAATAACCCTTGGTTTTGTCGTTTTTATTAGTTATAATTGTAACGATGAATTAAAAGCGAAAATCATGGCATATCAAGTTCGTCAGGTCAATAAAAAAACCGGAGTCACCTATGTTTACGAGGCGGTCTCCGTCTGGAATAAAGAGCTCAAACAGGCGCGTAACAAGCAGGTGTGTATCGGCAAAATCGACCCGACCACCGGCAAGATCACTCCCTCGAAACGGCTGAGCCCACAGCAGGCTGCGCTCCGGGATCCGTCGGTTACTGCAACAGCTCAAATCGTCGGGCCTGCAGTAGTGCTCAATGAGCTATCCAAAAGCACCGGTTTGGATAGCTTACTGAAGTCCTGCTTTCCGAAAACTTACCGCCAAATACTGGCGATGGCTTCTTATCTCGCTCTTCAGGGCGGGGCGCTCAGCCACTGCTCATCATGGGCGAAAAGCCATGAGCCCGGCCTTGCAACATCCCTCAGCAGTCAGCGAATCAGCGAGATTATCTCTTCCATCGGGCTTGATGAGAAGCAGACATTTTTGGTCAAATGGATAAAAAAAGCCTTGGAGGATGATTACATCTGCTATGATATAACCTCAATCTCCTCGTACTCGGAGTTGAATGAATTCATCAAATATGGCTATAACCGTGATGACGAGAAGCTTCCCCAACTCAATCTCGCCATGCTCTTTGGACAGAAAACAGCGCTACCACTCTATTACCATCGCGTTCCAGGTAGCATCAATGATGTCTCTACGCTGCACAATCTTGTGCTCACCTTCAAGGCTCTTGAGCTAAAACGAATGCATTTCGTTATGGATAAAGGGTTCTACAGCAAAAAGAACATTGACGAACTGGTACAGCACCGTGATCGTTTCACGATCGGTATACCATTGAACAACAAGTGGTTACAGCAGGCCATTGACGACATCCGTGAATCTATCCATGGGCCTGCCGGATATCGCAAGCTTGATGACGAAGTACTGTATGTTCACTCGCGACTCTATCCTTGGGGAGACGAAAATCGTCGATGTTATCTTCACCTCTACTATAATGCGAGCAATCATGCCAAAGATGTAGACACCTTTAATGAAGAATTGCTCCAGTACAAACTGGAAGTCGAATCCGGCAAGCCTGTGGCTGAGCACAAGAAGGCCTATACAGATTTTCTTATCCAGAAAAGAACGCCCAAGCGCGGACTGGTAGTCACGTACAACAATGAGGCAATAAGCCAACATATCAACCGGTATGCGGGATTCCAGGCACTGCTTTCCAATGGAATCAAGGATCCTCTGGAAGCCATAAAGGTTTACCGTGACAAGGATGCTGTGGAGAAGTGCTTCGATGATTTGAAAAACTCGCTGGACATGAAGCGTTTGCGAATGCACAAGTCAGCGGCTACTGACGGTAGACTTTTTATTCAATTCATCGCTCTGATTCTTATCAGCGAACTACGCCAGAGGATGCGGACATCTGGACTGATTGAAAAATACACGGTGCGTGAGCTCCTGCGGGAAATGGAGACTTTCACCAAAGTGACTTACACTGGTAAGTATGGGCACATTCACACCGAGCTTACCAAGGCTCAGAGGGATATTCTCAAGGAGCTCAAGATTGAGATACCAGACATGGCCTCGTCATAATTTGTTCGGGAAATTAGGTT
>CAIJWE010000042.1 GCA_903824295.1 uncultured Chlorobiaceae bacterium | reverse complement strand
GTCGGTAATACGGCCAAAACGTGCTTCATCCTGAAACATCACCCGAAGTGGCTTGGTGCCAGGCCACTCCGTGTTGATCAGGGAGAGGAGGTCTCGGAGTTTTTTTTCCACTCTAACTGCGCTTCGACATCGGTTTTCGTATGTCTCTTGTCCGGCGCAAGCTTCCGCCAGTTATTCCTGTGCAGAAGATTATAAGTCGAAGCAAGTGCCGTTTTACGGCCCATTCGTTTGTCCAGCGCACTCTTGATTTCGCCGACAATCAATATGCCGCCATGGATTGCTTTATCGAAAAAAGGAGCAAGAAAGGCAGCCTCTTCCTCTTTGCTCATATTTTCCCGATGACGTCCACCACGCTTTGATTTTGTTTCTACTGGCAAGCCACCGGCCTTTATAAAACGCCTCCTCAATTGACAGGCCCAACCCTTTGAAACCCCCAATACAGCGGCCACTTGGTCAATAGAAAAACCGTATTCCAGTGGCAAGATCACCGCTTGTGCCTCGCGCAGCTCCTCTACAGTCCGTGCATTTGCCAATGTTTCCTTTGCCTTTTCCAAAACGTCTTTACCGCTTGCTGGTCGTGCCATATACCCACCTCCTTTTAGGGTATATTATAACACTTTTGTTGTGGAAATGGAATAAGACCTTTTCTTGTAATGTAAATCCAAATGCATCCGCCCGTTGACGTAAATTGATAAGAACTCTATCACGATATTGGTTCGTCTCCAGGGAAACACCTGAGCGCATAGATGCAAAGCGGATTGCCTGCAGCATCTTTGGTAAAAAAGAGAAAAGCGCGCTCGCTCTCAAGAAGCCGATACTTTTTCCGAAGCTCTTCTGCCGAAAGAGGAAAATCGCGCCGCTGGATGCTTGCCCCCGCAATGGTATGACGCTCCAAAAAAGCTGTGAAGCTTTTCGGCTTGTAAGGGACGCACTCAACCACCCGGAAACTCCTGCCGGGGAAGGCCTCAATTTTGCGGTCAGTGGTAAGGTAATCAACGCTCTTGTTCACAAACTGGAGGCCAGAATCCCGCGCAAGCACCGCCGAAAGCCTCGCCTTGATAATGGCCGGATCAGGCTCATAGAGATACTCCTTCACCGCCGCCGCAACCACTCTCGGTGCCTCACCATTCCCCCCGGCAACCACAGTTATCCCCTCCCATTCAGCGTTCAGGCAGACCGCGTTTACCTGCACAGGCCCATCTGCGGGGTATGCGTGCTCAAGCAGCAGCAGAATCTCCTTGCATTCACGGTCAACCGACACCACAATAATGGTGTGCAGGGCGGGCAAGAGCTTTTTCAGCCCGCTGATTTCGAGTGCCGGAGAGGCCTTGATGCAGACCCGCTGCGCATGACGGAGCAGCAGATCATGCGAGGCAACAACATCCGGACTTGCCGCCTCCAACGCTATGGAGCGACGCCCCTCCTCACGGCGAGCAGGATCAACAAAAATCCAGTCAAAAGAGTTGTCCGGGTACTCCGCAAGCAGGCTGATACTGTTGCCGTTCTTTACCTCGACATTGGCAATCCCGCTCACCTTCAGGTTATGCTCAACCACAGCACACAGCAGCGAATCACGCTCGCAGTAAACCACCTCCTGAAACCTCCGTGCCAGAAACATGGTATCGACACCAAAACCGCCGCTTAAATCAATTGCCCTTTTGCCCGACAGAAGCGAAGCCTTGTATGCCGCCGTGCGCTCCCCGGAAGCCTGCTCAAGCGCCAAAGGCGTATACAGCAGGTTGTACTGTGAAAGCGTGGGTAGTTTTTTTGCAGCCTTATGCCGGCAGGCAAGCTGCTCCGCCATTGCCCTAATCGGCAAATCCTTGCGACCATGAAACTGCATGGCAAAGGTTGCCGGGTCGGCGGAATGGTGCAACGCAAGCAAGGCTTGTATCTCAAGTTGCAGGAGGTTTTGGAGCTCTGCGATAGTCATTCAGCTCTCTTCAAAATAGTCCGAATCAAGCCGTTTCAACTCATACACCGCATCTGTGGAGACAGCCACGCCAAAATCAATCATGAAGTCAGCCAGTTCACGGCCACTGATCAGAACGATCTTGCTGTCGATGGCCTGGACAAACTCATGAGCGCTTTTCGAAAAATCAGATGTCGTAATAAAAATACCTTTTCGGGCACGCTTGCCTTGTAAAGCACCCGCAAACTTTTGAATGTCCGGGCGGGAAACCGTCGATTCCCACCTCTTTGCCTGAATATAAATGATGTCAAGTCCCAGCCGATCTTCCTTGATGATACCGTCGATCCCTTCATCACCACTCTTGCCGACAGCCTCACCAGCTTCTTTTATCGAACCACCATATCCCATTTTTACCAACACTTCGACCACAATTTCTTCAAAAAAGGCGGGTGACGATGATTTCAACTGAACAAGAAGTTCATTCGCGAGGCTTTCACGCAACACCATGTACGCATCTTCAAGGCGCTCAGCGGGAGTCTTTGTTTCCAGCTCTTTTGATATTGAATCTTCAGTGATCTGGTTATTCTGATGAGGCTCTCTGACAGAACGGTATTCTGGAAACTTGCGAAGAAACGCCAAATTGATTGCTTTCGGAGATTCTCCCAATACTGCCATCCCCCTTTCCGTGATTCGAAAAACACCCCGACGCACATTTTCAAGAAGAGCCGCCATTTTCATGTGTGCCTTTGCCCAAGCCACACGATTATCAAAAACTCGTTGCTGCGCACTTGGCAACATCTGCTTCAGCTCTTCCGGAGTTAATCCATACTCACTGCCCAATGCCTCAACCATTTCCCGGCTGGTGTGCTCTTGACCATCACTGCAAAGTTTGAGCAACGGCAGCATGATGCTCTGAAAGTCAGGGATTGGCATTTCATTTTTACTTTAGGCTGAACGAATACATTATCTGGCTGCGTCAAACAGAATCGTATCAATTCAAGCTTGACCAGTATTTTTTCAATACTGAGTGTGTAAGTATTGCCAGCACCAATACTCAGAGGCCAACATTGTCGCGTAGATTTTTCTGACAGGAGTGAGGTTTAATAAAAAGCATGATCCCTTCTATTTTTTCCTTCGCATAGTGAATTTCAGAAAACGAAGTTTGGAGTCTGTTTCTCTTTGAGGGCACTCTGAAACATTTCCCTCAACCCAAGGCTCGTCAAATCTTTTCTATCTTTATAAACCAAAATAAACTATTATTTTATAACAGTAGCTTTTCTTTCAAGCAGCATTTATATACAGCGCACAACTTCAGCG
>CAIJWE010000041.1 GCA_903824295.1 uncultured Chlorobiaceae bacterium | reverse complement strand
TACGACATCGTTGGTGGAGGCCAAGACCGACAACGCAAATGTTCAAAGATTGCCAGACACTTTGAGAGAATCCACTGGTGCGGATATGCTGTGGGCAAATGCACGCTGATTTTTGTTTTTCGTTCGATGATTCTTGCGCCTATTTTCAGAAGTTTCAAGCGAATAGTATCAAAGGTGGCCGTAGCCAGGCTGGTTCCCTTGAGCATGTTGGATCGAAAGCTGTGCAGCAAAACATAAGCTGCTGAGTTCATTGATACTGTGCGTAATCGAAGAAGGGCGTCGGGTATCATTGATGCACTGGGTCAGCATGCTGATGATGCCCAGTTTGGATTCGGTTTTACGCAAGAGCAGCACACCAGCATCGCTGGTGTTGTTGCCACCATCAAAATCCAAAGCAACTTTATTGCCCATTACCGGAGCTATAGCTGATGCAGAATTGAATGAAAATAATGTTTGTTGCGTACTCTCTGATGTGACTATATTCCGCTGAAAGGGTTGCATAAATATCGCGTCTTATTTGTTGACTTAAGCGCCAATAATATAAGTAATTACGATATTTTATGCGCCTTTTTTTTGTTTATGGTGAATCATTCAGGATAAGTGTTCTCGTTCGGCCATGAGAGGTGATGCAAGGATGGGAGGTATGTCTGGTAAATACAAGCTTATAGAAAAATTTGAGTAACGAAGGAGCCTCGAGCTGAACAATTTAACGACTTGTTACATCTATGTGTGGTCACTATGATATAGGCATGGATATTATTAATGTCGAACGAATCAGGACCTCATACCGGCGTTACGGCGATAGATTTCTGGAAAAAATTCTGACAGCCAATGAAATAACACTTTGCCGAAAGAAGGCGGATATGATGCAAAGCGTCGCCGCAAGGTTTGCTGCGAAGGAAGCGATTTCGAAGGCACTCGGCTGTGGTATCAGCAAAAATTTCAACTGGCAGAGTGTAGAGGTTCTCAATGGCCCGCAGGGAAAACCGTTTGTCCGGGTGATCGACAAAAAGTGCCTGATTACTGAGGGATCAATAAAAATCTCGTTGTCTCATGATAAACAATATGCTTCGGCAGTTGTGCTGATCTTCAATAAAAAAGCGTAAATACCGGCTATAATTTTTAGCATGTTACATTTTTTATGCAAAATTTACCTCTGCCTCTCTGGTTATTTGTTGTATATCGAATTATATTAAGCGCCACAGCAGGTGTGCATGACCTGGAGGGGTTTCTTGATATTTGATGTGTGATTTGAAGCAAATCTGGACTGCTGGTTAATGTTGTTTGCTCTGATAAAATAATGCGTTGGTTATTAGTTGACAAGGTGCTTGAAATGGAACCAGGCAAGAGCGCGCTTGGTGTCAAGTGTTTTTCCCGGTCTGAATTTTTTTTTATGGATCATTTTCCGGGTTATCCTCTTGTTCCGGGTGTTCTCCAGATTGAGATGATAGCGCAGCTCGGCGGAAAATGCATCATGTCCGCCAATCCGGGATTTCTTCCTGTACTAACGTCAGTTAAAAGTGCTAAATTTCGAAAAGCAATTGAACCCGGCGACAGAGCGCTTATTCATGTGGATGTTACATTGCGCAAGGCTTATTCCATAGCCTCCGGCTGGATTGAGGTCGAAGGGAAGAGCGTTGCAAGTGCTCAAGTGATGTACGGGCACGTTCCTGTTCTTGCAGAACAAATTACTGATTCTTTTCTGGGGAATTCTTGTGGCAAAGGCACTCTTTCGGGAGGGATATGAGTAGTATCCTGTCAAGCAGTATTCTTGTACCCGGTACTGAAACATGTGTAATGCCCTATAGCAATGAGTATTACGGGGAGCAACTGATTCTTCCCCGAACAAAAAAGCTTCCGCTTGAAGAGCGTGAAGCTGCCCTTCCCGATCGAAAAGTCTACCGCTCCATGAGTAGATCCGCTATTCTGCTTTCACTGACATGCCTGAAACTTCAGTCGCAAATACAGCAATTCCTTGATATTTCGCCCTTCAGTGCAGGAATATATTGTGCTGTTGAGAATGGGCCGGTCGATTTAAAATCAACAAGGGAAATGCTGGATGTTTCAAGATCAGATTTTGCTGAACAGTACCGGAAGTCTCATAATCCAAAAATGTTTCTGATGCAACTTCCGAATCTTGCCGCGGCACAGATGGGAATATTTTTAGGGATCATGGGGCCGATGAACGTCTTCAACAGTTCAACATGGGGCAGTATTCACGCACTTGAACAGGCGGAAGATGATCTGGGCAATGGACGTATATCTGTAGCACTTGTTTGCAGCGCATTCAGTTTTGAGAATCCGCTTCTCCTTGAAAGGATAAGAAAGCATGATCTGCATGATCGGGTTTTATGCGAAGGAGCGGCGGCAATGCTGTTGACAGCCGACGGAAACAGATCTGACTGGTGTGCGATGAATTATGATATGACGGAGTCGTATTACGGTATAAGCCACCAGATTATTACTCAAACGATAAAAAAAGGGGCGTAATGTTGTCGGAAAAAGAGCTATACGAAAAACTTGAGGAAGCGGTACGCACGGTATTGAATACCGAACCGGGTGAAATCCGCAAAGAGAGTATGTTCAAGGCTGATCTCAAAGCAGAAAGCATTGATTATCTTGACATCAGTTATGAAATCGAACAAAGGACAGGAATAGAGCTTGATTTTACTGAAGCTTTGCAATACATCACTGAAAAGAAGGGGGATGATATCACGGATATATCTGTTCAGGATATGATGGATTATATGACGCTTGTTATCCGTCAAAAAGAAGAGAAGTCGTGACGCATGATGTTGTTGTAACAGAAATAGGTATTGTTTCACCACTTGGCGGCTCAATATCTGAATTTGAAACGCGCATGTTTGCCGGCGATTCTGGTATCATAGATATACGTGGGTTGCTTGTGGATAAAAATTTCCCCGTACCGTTCGGTGGGGTCATAGATGACTCAAAAATTCCTTCAGCAGAGGAAATGGGACTCAATCCCAGAGTTCTTTCAAATGGAGGCCGCTATTCACTATTTGCGCTGCAGCAGATTTTTGATCGACTTCCTGAAGGAATACTGATTGACGGAATTGTTCAGGCGACTCCAGCGGGTATTTATTTTGATATCGTCCGTGAGTCATTAAATAAATATGACCCCGAAACGTTCGTATGGAATGAGCTTCGGGCCGAATGGATCGTCGAGATTATTGCCGCTCGTTTAAACAAAAGAGGTAACGGAGCGATTGGTCCAGCAAATATGATCACGATCAACACTGCTTGTGCGGCAGGAAGTCAGGCTATCGGAATGGCATATAATTTCCTGAAGTCGGGCCGTATGAAAAGATGTCTTGTTTCTGCCGTTGATGCTGGAGCATGGGAAAGTCAGCTCATGAATTTCCATCTTCTGCATACTCTCACAACAGAAGCAGTCCCTGCACATAAAGCAAGCAGGCCGTTTTCAAAAAACCGTGCAGGTTTCGTGAAAAGTGAAGCTGCGGCAACACTTCTTCTTGAAACAAAAGCCGCTGCTGAAGAAAGAAATGCTGAAATACTGGCTCAGGTTTGCGGTTATGCATTTAATTCCGATGCCTATCGGGTGACGGACGGTCGGGAAGACAATCTTTGTGTGGTCAGGGCGATGAATGATGCTCTTGCAGATGCTGGTATTGAAAAGAATAAAATTGACTATATCAATGCCCACGGGACTTCCACATTACTGAATGACCGTCTTGAAACTCAGGCGATCAAGAAGGTGTTTGGTGATATGGCTTACCATATTCCTGTCAGTTCGCTGAAATCACAAATTGGCCACTCAACGGTCGCCGCGGGGACGGTGGAGGCGATAGCATGCATTTTGATGTTGCAACGCCAGAAAGTCGCTCCAACCATCAATCTTGATGAGTCTGATTCCGATTGTGATCTTGATTATGTTGCAGAAGGAAGTCGTGATGTTGCAGTTGATTACATACTCAGTAACAGTTTTGGTTTTGGTGGCCAGAACGCATGTCTTGTCTTAAAAAGGGGTAACTGCTGATGGAAAAACGTCTTGCCTTGATCACAGGAGGCACTTCCGGTATCGGGCTGGGAACAGCCAACGCTCTTGCAGGAAAATATGATCTTGCTCTGGCATATGCCGAAAACCATGAAAAAGCTTTTGACGCAGCAGCTCAATTAAACAATTGCGGCAGCCAGGTTAAGATTTTTGCCGGTAAACTGGACGGATATCAATCAGCAAAACAACTCTATGACAGGGTTGTGGCGGATTTTGGTCGTCAGCCTGAAATACTTGTTAATTCTGCCGGACGGATAATGGACGGTTTTTTTTTACAGACAGATTTCTCGATTCAGGAAAAGCTTATACAGGAACATCTTGTCGTTTCCATGGCAATGTGTCAGCTTGCACTGAAATCCATGTATGGAAAACGGTATGGACGGATCGTCAATCTCAGCTCTATAAGTGCTATCTATGCCAAAAGGAGCCAGGTCAGCTATGCTGCGGCCAAAGCAGGGATCATAGGGTTTACCAAGGCGCTTGCTCTCGAAGTTGCCCATCGGGGCATTACGGTCAATACCGTTGCTCCGGGGCTCATCCGGACACCAATGACATCAGGGATTATTAACTATCTGGAAAAAGCCTCGCCTCGTGAAATCAGCCGTCACATTCCAGCAGGATATATCGGTGAACCGGAGGATGTTGGGTCGCTTATTGCCTTTTTATGTTCTGATGCTGCCCGTTATATAACAGGATCGGTTATCACTGTTGATGGTGGCAGGTCTCTGGGAGATACGGGAACATGAAACGGCTTGATAACAGGATTGCGGTTGTTACCGGAGGAACCAGGGGCATTGGCAGAGCCATTTCATTGGCTCTTGCTGAAAGTGGAGCAAAGGTGTTTGCTCTCTATGCAAGAAGCCGGAAAAGCGCTGAAGCTCTCGAAAAGGAGGCAAGTGAAAAAGGGCTGAGCATTACAACGTTCAGGGGTGATCTCACGCATGAAGTAAGTTTCCATCAGTTGGCAGGAGTGATTCATGAAGCCTGCGATCATATTGATATTCTTGTGCATTCGGCTGCAAGTGGAGTGCATCGCAAGGCGATGGAACTTTCAGATAAACAGTTGAAGTGGACTTTTGAAATCAACTTTTTTGCTGTTCACCGCTTAACGCTCGAGCTTATCGGAAAAATGAGCAGAGGGAGCCGTATTATCGGTATAACCTCTCCAGGTGGCACACACGTCATTCCCAGTTATGCCGCTGTAGGCTCAACCAAAGGCGCAATGGAATCTCTGTTTCGGCACTACGCCTTTGAACTCGCTCCTCAAGGAATTATGGTGAACCTGGTTTGCCCGGGACTTGTTATGACTGATGCGGCAAAAGCATTGCCAGAGCTCGACAGGCTGTTACAGATGACGCAGGAGTACACTCCTTCAGGAAAACTGACAAGCCCTGAAGATGTGGCTGAAGTGGTCAGGTTTCTTGCGTCTGATGCCGGAGCCCAGATTGTCGGACAGACTATCGTGATTGATGGAGGCAAGGCTTTACTCGCATGATTTGACCTGTACAGCAAAAGTGAGAAATTGACGGGTTGGATGATCGGACAGTACGATTGGTCATCATATCAGGGAAGAATGGGCTGTTATTGTATGAAAAAGGAGTTACCCACTCAACATGAATGATCGAGTAATTGCAAAACTGGTAGATGTTTCAAAATATTATGGCAGTGGCGAAGGTCGTGTAACTGCTCTGAGCAGTATCAATCTCACCCTGTTAAGGGGCGATTGTGTTGTACTTGTCGGTCTTTCTGGCAGCGGTAAATCAACACTGCTGCATTTGCTTGGATGTATCGACAAGCAGGATGAAGGTCAAATCATTATTGATGGTATCGACACATCATTGAAGAGTCTCGAACAGTTGGCATTTCTGCGGCTGGAAAAAATCGGATTTGTTTTTCAGTCATTCAATCTGATTCCTGTGCTGACAGCCTATGAAAATATCGAACTTCCCCTTCTGTTCAAGGGCTATAAAAAAAATAGTATCAAAGAACGGGTAGATGATGTGCTTGAAGAATTCGGGCTTCATGAGAGGAAACATCACTATCCTCGGCAGATGTCCGGCGGGCAGCAGCAACGGGTTGCAATTGCAAGAGCACTGGTTACCCAGCCGTCACTGATCCTGGCCGATGAACCAACCGCCAATCTTGACAGTCAAACCGGTGCTGGAATCCTCGATTTGCTGATTGACCTTAATATGAAAAAAAATATTACCATAGTACTTTCTTCACATGATTCTGTCGTACTGGACAAGATTAAAACTGTTGTTCATATCCGGGATGGCAGGATTGTTCATACGAATATCTCCGCCGGCTGATATTTTCAGGAAATTTTTTCGAGATTTTGCTCTTTTTAATTTATGGTCGCATATTGCTGGATTTTTTTCATGACTTTTTACAAAAAGAAGGGATAGCAAAGATTATTATGGCTATGATCCAGGACGTTGATACGGTAATAACTGATTTTCATTCAGTACGTTTATTGCAGACAGTATCCCAAGAGCAGAGTTGCAGGTTGCTCATCAAGGGAATGGTCAAAGCAATTGCTGTAAAGACCGGCAAAACGTCCGGCAAAGATATTGAGAAAATTCATAAAAAAGTGCAATCAAAGTTTAACTTTTATGCGCTTTCAGGCGACACCGTAAAGCAACGGTATATGGCGATCTGGCCTGAACATTATAAATATGAAGAAGAATTAAGCCTTGTTGAAGATGGATGTTTTGTCAAATACGATACGGCATTTCCAATGTATGAAGAACTGGCGAAACGACATACCAATCCAGATGGAGTCGGACTGAGTGAAAGAATGGATTTTTACCGTATTATAGCAGAAAAACATATTCGGCATCTTTATGCTGATAGACATGCCGAACAACCTGATCATATTATTCATGTAACATCTACAGGCTATGTTGAGCCCAACCCGGTAGATGTTATCATGTCAGAAAACAAGTGGTATGACGTTCCGGTCACAAATTTTTACAACAGAGCCTGCAATGCTTCCATATCTGCAATACGTACGGCAAATGCATTGATGCGTTCATCTTTTCTCGGCGGTTATGAAAAACCGAAAAAACGGGTTGATCTTGTACATTCTGAGATCTTTAGCATACACATAAAAATATCTGATGATCATCCTGTAAATATTGGTTTGATGAGTAGTTACAGTGACAGTTTTCTGCGATATTCTATCCGTAGATATGCTGATGTTCGTGAAAACGGGATGGGTTCACTTAAAATTATTGCTTTCAGGCACATGATAATTCCTGAGTCAACTCATATTGCCGTATGGAAGGTTTCCAGTCCTGTATTTGATTATAAAATTGATC
>CAIJWE010000040.1 GCA_903824295.1 uncultured Chlorobiaceae bacterium | reverse complement strand
GTCGTCGGCCATGCCCCGGCCCAACATGGCGCTGTCGCCGACGCCGCCAACCGCTGTTTACGAACATATTTTCTTTTGTTTAGCCGTCGCGCTTTATGGTGGCACGTTCGGCGGCGCGGCTAAGCGCAATCGTTGGGCCGTCCTCAACCCTAAACACCCTTGCCGAGCCGTACAAATGAGCGTTCGGCTGCGTCAACTATTCCACACATAGGCAAATGTAATTCTATGGTATAATTACCGTGGAAATCGGTTGAATGGCATGATAGAGAGGATTTATGACGAGCATCACGGAGCAGGAAGCATGTACCCCTACGCCATTAAATCAAGGTGGGTTCAATGCTAGAGCAGTATTACCCTACGATCTTCAGGTTTCACATATACAATCGGCAATGCAAGATTTTATCGATTTTTTGGGATTTATCAATAGTCAACTTTACACAAAAAGTATACCAAAACTTGAATCAATGCTGATGTCTGCAAATTTTAGTAGTATGGTAGGCGAATTTATGTCCGCTGCTATTCCAAAATATTGTATGACACTGACTAAAAATCGACATCATAATGGACATCCGGACCTTGTTCCTGTTGGGTACTACATTAATGATGATGTACTTCACGGCCCAGAAGGTATTGAAATCAAAGCGTCACGGTATACGCGAGGTTGGCAAGGCCACAATCCAGAAGACGTGTGGCTTATGGTCTTTGTTTTTGACAGTAATCGCTCGAAAGATACTGAGCCAAAGAAGTTTAAATTCGTATCCGTTTCAGGAGCGAAATTAAATAAAAGTGATTGGAATTTCTCTGGACGATCCGGTGACAGCCGTCGGACAATTACCGCAAGTGTCATGCCATCAGGATTTTCAAAAATGTCTGCAAACTGGATTTATACGGATTAATCCTCTAGAAAATCCTGTAGATTTAGTTGTTGAGTATCGGTTTTTACCGATAGATTTGCTAATTTAGGGATAGCTTGTAGTCCCATGTTAAAATAATCTTCGTACCGTTCTACTCCAATGCTCTGTAATCCCTGAGCTTCTGATGCTGCGATAGTAGAACCAGAACCCATAAATGGATCAAGGATAATTCCATCGCCTAATGGTAATGAAGCGCGGACAACCTGCCGCAGAAATGATTGTGGTTTGATGCTAGGATGGTCAGCAATTAATCGTTCGGCACGCGAGGTTCGCTCACTGACAATAACATCAGTGAAGGGTTGATCCACACTAACCCGTCGTAATCCTCCTGTTCCATAAACATGAAGACAATCACTTACTTTCATCCCTTTTGGTAAGGGCTTTCGAAAAATACCCCAAGGCTCATAGGCGCTTCGTGGAAGAGAACATACGTCAGGAAACGTATCTTCCGCGTTCTTTGGTCGATCCCCGCCCCGAAAAGTACGAACAAGGCGAATAAGTTCTCCTCGGAACTCTAGCCCGCTATCGATGAGTGACGAAAATACGATCTGAGACAGAAAGGCATTTGTTGCAATAAAAATATGACCTCCCGGTAAAAGAACGCGCATTGCGAGTTTCCCCCACTCAACAAAGAAGCGATGAAGTGATGCACGCTCTTTCTGATTGAGCGCAGTAAACCTTGGAAGTGGTGCCCGATTGCTCCCATCAAAGGAAGGTGGAATGCGCCATATTCCCCCATTTCCATTGGCACGCTTTTCTATTTGATCAAAATCGTACTCTTTTACACCATACGGTGGATCAGTCACAATCGCATGAACAGACTCTTTGCGAATACGTCCCATCCATTCAAAGCAGTCTGCATGAATAACGGTGGACGTTTTGAATGGAACAGCACGGTAGTCCAGCGAAAAATCAATAACCGTCGTCATTGTATTATTCCTCCTCGGAAAGAGGCTTACCAATAGAATAGACCGGGATGGTTTCTTGAATAAACTTTTCCAGTTTTTTACGTTGTATCTCATCACCTGCCAATATTTGCTCAAGATCAGCAATGCTTAATATAATTGCCTGTGATACATTTCTTCTGCGAACAATGTATCGCGTGCTATTTTGTACCACATCGTCGAGCACACGACCGAAGTTATTCTGTGCCTCCGTAGAAGCAATCAGCTTTGTTTTCATTCCAGCCTCCAATTAGCTAATTTAGCTAATATGGGAGTAATATACAGTAGCGGTTTGAATTTGTCAAGAGCCAGATGCAGGTGAGTCGGGCAGCCGATAGCCAAGCCTACGGCCCAACATGGCCTGCACCTGACGCCGCTGGCGTGGCCTCAAACCTGTCGCGTTTTTCATGCGTGTTCCGTGCCGTCGCTCGTCTCGCTGCACACACCCGCCAGCGGCGCAGGTGAGGCCCAGCGTTGGGCCGCACCTCAACCCTAAAAGTCCATGCATATATGATGGTGCTGTGTAAATATATAGCAATCCTACCGGATTTGTGAAGCCGCTTGATTGAAGACCGCGTCCCAATAAGGACTTCACGACCTGCGTAGGACTGCTATAGTATAGTACTTATTGTGCTATTTCAAAGGACTAATTTCCTATTGTAAGTAAAAATAAAAAGACGATAATTAATCGGCGGCTTAATTTTATACTGGAGATCTCTACGGTGAAGCACTACTCACACCTCAACCGTTTCCTCATCGTTGGGCTGTTACTTTGCTATGGGTTGTTTGCGTTGCCCAGTACGACTAGGGCAAGCCAGTCAAGTGTCAATACTGATCTCTTGGTATTGGCAGCGCCGACTTTCTCTCCGACTACGCTGATCTTCCCATTCCAAGAGGGCCAAGAGTGGAAAGTCTCGAATGGATGGAACGCTCATAACACTATGACTCCAGTGATAGTGAATGGAAAACCAGTGGATGTACGTCCTTGGAATCGCTGGGCAATGGATCTCGTCCCGGTCAGTGGGGGGTGCGCCGGTAAACCAGTTCTTGCGGCGGAGGGCGGGGTCATTGACAAGGCCGACTCGGGACAGGGGCAGATCATTATTAAGCACGGGGGTGCGTGGTATACCAACTACATGCATATGAGTAGCCTCTCGGTTGCTAAGGGGCAGCGCGTCATGCAGGGGCAGCAGATTGGCGTATGTGGCAATGTTGGTATTAGCAAGGGTGCGCATATCCATTTCCAGGTGCTTAAATGCGACTGTGCAAATGGCGGGGTTCAAGTTGCAATCCAGGGCATCGATAAACTGGAGAGTGAAAAGGGGGGGCTTCGTTCAACGGCGCTTGGCGGAAATAGGGTATCCGTCCCCGCAACCAGTAATGCTTTTGATACAGGTTAGGACTTACGCAGTTGGCATCACCTGCGGTAGGATGAGACCATGAACGAACCCAAGGTGACGGATCTCGATTACATCAACTTCCTGCTCGCTGCGCCCCGGGTGGTCTCGTGTACCGAG
>CAIJWE010000039.1 GCA_903824295.1 uncultured Chlorobiaceae bacterium | reverse complement strand
GAAGCTGATTCTTGAGCTTGGAGGCTGGCGACTGACCGATTATCCGGCAGAGCTGACACCGGCAGAGTTTTCAGTCAAGGAGACGGCTGAACGCTGGGAGGTTGACGTGCAGGGCGAGCAGGTGGTTTACAAGCATCTCGACCAAAGCCGACAACTTGAAATCGGCGCTCTCAAGCTCAACTGGACAGAGCTGACCCTCTCACGCTGGCTCGAAAAAGAGTGCCGCAAGATCGACATCACCCAGCCCGTGCTGCTGGAGTATTGCCGAAAAGTAGTTGCCTCGCTTGTTGAACAACGCAACATACCCTTGCACGATTTGCTGCGCTTCAAATTCCAGCTCGCCAAAGTGACCGCGCAAAAAATTGCGACCTGCCGCCAGCAAGCGTATGCCCGTGGCTATCAGAGCCTGCTATTCGCGCCTGAAAGTGTTGATATCTCCATTGAAACCAGTTTTGCTGACGGATTTTCCTTCGATGCTCTTCCCTATCCTGCCGCATGGGCCTACACTGGCCGCTACAAATTCAAGAAACACTTTTTCAGCAGCGTCGGCGAGCTGAAAAGCGAGGGCGAAGAGTTCGACTGCGCCCAACTGCTCGACAATCTACCACAGATACACTTCTGGATTCGTAACCTCTCTGGCCGCCCGAAATCATCCTTCTGGCTGCCAACCTCAACCGACCGCTTCTACCCCGACTTTGTCGTCCTGCTCAACGACGGGCGGATTCTGGTGGTCGAGTATAAAGGCGCTGATCGAGTCACCACCGACGACACCAAGGAAAAACGCAACGTCGGCGAACTCTGGGCCGCAAAGAGCAACGGCAAAGGGCTCTTTGTTATGGGGGAAAAGAGGAATGCCCAAGGGCTGAGCCTTGCTGAGCAGATTGCCGGGGCGGTTGGGTGAGCGCATGGGCGGAAACAGAGGTCAATACGACCAAAAAAGATAAGTATTGACGGGAAAATATTAGTATTCTCAGGTTTGTAATGATTTAAGCACCACATCCGGTGCCGTCAAAACAATCTTGAGAAGGGCGGCTGCCGGGCCTGTTGGGTTATGACGATGCTCTTCCCAGTTTTGAAGTGTCCTGATACTGACCCGCATCATACGGGCAAACTCACGTTGCGACAAACCGGTCTGCTCACGCACAGATTTCACATCCGTCGGCGTACTCTCGAAGCGCCGGGAAGCCATAACCTTGCCTTCAGCAATATCCCCAGCCTCCTTCAGGCTTTGCACCAAATCATCAAACAGCATCTTTTCCATTATGTCATAACCTCTTTACAAATTCCCGAAGAATCGCAGTCTCTTTTTCTGTAAGATTATCCTTTTTCGACTTGGGATAGACCACCAACAAATAAATCAGGTGAATATCGGGCATGAATCACCGGTTGACTCTATTATCACAACTCTCCCTTATTCTTACGCAATATAGCCATTTACCCTTTTTATTATATCAACGCGGGCAAAAATATGAGTCTCCATTATTGCTTATCAACGATGAGAACAACACCTCCAACGACAAGGCTGCAGCAGGCTTGAACCACCGTTATGAAGTTGACTTGGACACCTTCACCCATATCCACTCCACAAAGGAAAAGCCGGGCTTTTGCTTTGGCCTGTCTCAGCCACCAGGGCGAGAGGTGTTGGCGATCTCCAGTTATACTTCAAAAGAGTGCGAGGCATAAGCCAGCCAGAAATTTTTGAAATTTCATTCGCAGCTAACTTTACTGTACGTTGCCTGTATCATGACAAAATCAAACAGCGCCTCAGTCGCACCATCGCGCAACTCTTCGCAACCGGTGCCATCTCAGCCCAATGTTATCAGCAAGCAATCGGAGGAGTTCGAATGGGATGAAACAATCGTTTGGCTGGAAAAGATCAACAAAAACATGCAACGGATGTCGCAGGACGTGAAATATCGGCTGGAAATTGCGAAAGATCTATCATAATATGCCAGAGAGATTCAGAAAAATGCGTTCCATTTCTGGCACGTTACTCATGAAAATTCGTTAGATTGACGTATAAAATTTTCTCTCACCACGTTTTGCACAAGGAGAACCAATGACAACAACAGAGAAAATATACCGAACGATGCAAGAACTTCCAGAACCGATGCGTCATGAAGTGCTGGATTTCGCTGAATTTTTAAAGCAGAAAAAATCAACCGATACACCCGGATCAGGAAATCTTGCCAAACGTATTCAGGAGCACTTTAAAGGCTTGAATGCTGAAGATATTGTTATTCCATCACGTCAGTTCCCCCGCACTCTTCCGCAAGTTGAGGATTGAT
>CAIJWE010000038.1 GCA_903824295.1 uncultured Chlorobiaceae bacterium | reverse complement strand
TAGGCAGTACCATCGACGTCGTAACGGAATCCTCGTCGGCCGGTACCGATACCGTGGAGTCAAGTATTACCTACACGCTGGGAGCGAATGTCGAGAATCTGGCGTTGTCGGGCTCAGACAATAGTAATGGCACCGGTAACACGCTGGCGAATGTGCTGATCGGCAACGACGGCAATAATACTCTCAGTGGACTGGCAGGTAATGACACGCTGACTGGTGGAGCAGGGAACGATATTCTTGATGGCGGGGCGGGTACGGATAGCATGGATGGCGGCGAGGGTTCTGACCGGTATGTTGTAGCACTTTCGGGGGATCATGCCGTTGCCGAGTTCTCCGACAGTGGAGCGTCAGGCACCGATGAAGTTCGGTTTACCTCCACCGCGGCAAGCACCCTGACCCTTTTTGCCGGAGATACGGGTATCGAGAAAGTGGTAGTCGGTACCGGAACAGACCCAGATGCCGTAACGACCGGTACAACCGCGCTGAATGTGAATGCCTCGGCGGTGAGTAGTGCCCTGTGGATTATCGGTAATGATGGAGCCAACTCGCTGACAGGCACAGTCGGTGATGATAGCCTTGAAGGCGGAAAGGGCAATGACACGCTTACTGGTGGCTCAGGCAATGACAGCATGGCTGGCGGGGACGGCAACGATCTTTATGTTGTGGAGAGTGCCGGCGACGTGGTAACGGAATTGGTGACAGCCGGTACTGATACGGTGCAGTCGAGTATTACGTACACGCTGGAAGACAAAGTTAATATTGAGAACCTGACACTGACGGGATCGGCAGCAATTGACGGTACTGGCAACAGTGTGGCGAATCTGCTGATCGGCAACGACGGCAATAATATTCTTACTGGCCTGGCAGGTAATGACTCGCTGACTGGCGGAGCAGGCAACGACACCCTTGATGGCGGTGACGGCAATGACAGCATGACCGGCGGTCAGGGCAATGACACCTACGTCGTAGGCAGTACCATCGACGTCGTAACGGAATCCTCGTCGGCCGGTACCGATACCGTGGAGTCAAGTATTACCTACACGCTGGGAGCGAATGTCGAGAATCTGGCGTTGTCGGGCTCAGACGATATTAATGGCACCGGTAACACGCTGGCGAATGTGATGATCGGCAACAGCGGCAATAATATTCTCACTGGCCTGGCAGGTAATGACACGCTTGATGGTGGAGCAGGGAACGATATTCTTGAGGGCGGGGCGGGCAACGACACGTATGTTGTGGACAGTGCCGGCGACTTCGTAACAGAATCCGCATCGGCAGGTACCGATACGGTGCAGTCGAGTATTACGTACACCCTGGCAGACAAAACTAATATAGAGAACCTGATACTGACGGGTTCAGAAGCCGTCAATGGCACCGGGCGCACCATACTTGCGAGTCTCCTTATCGGCAATAGCGGCGATAATATTCTTACTGGCGGATCAGGGAACGATACCATTGATGGGGGTGGAGGTAATGACACGCTGATTGGTGGAGGTGGTAACGACACTTACATCTTGCATGGTGGCGAAATTATTGACAATAGTTCAGGTGGTCCGGTTACGGTGCAGTCGAGTGTCACCTACACGTTGGGTGACGGTATTCAGAACCTGACATTGACGGGCTCAGACAATATTGATGGAACCGGTAACACTCTGGCGAATGTGTTGATCGGCAACAGCGGTGACAATAGACTCTCCGGTTTAGGAGGGAGCGATACCCTTAATGGCGGAGCAGGGAACGACACGCTTGATGGCGGTGACGGCAATGACAGCATGGCTGGCGCTCTGGGCAACGACACCTATGTTGTGAACAGTACGAGCGACGTCGTGACAGAAGCTGCGTCGGCAGGTACCGATACGGTAGAGTCGGGTATTACCTACACGCTGGGAGCGAATGTCGAGAACCTGACATTAACGGGCTCAGACAATATTAATGGAACCGGAAACACGCTGGCGAATCTGCTGATCGGCAACGACGGCAATAATATTCTCACTGGCCTGGCAGGTAATGACACGCTTGATGGTGGAGTGGGTAATGACAACATGATTGGTGGAGCAGGCGACGACACGTATGTTGTGGACAGTGCCCTCGACGATGTAACAGAATCGGCGTCAGCAGGTACCGATACGGTGCAGTCGAGTATTACGTACACGCTGGGAGATAATGTCGAGAACCTGACATTGACGGGTTCAGACAATATCGATGGAACTGGTAACACGCTCGCGAATCTGCTTGTCGGTAATGATGGCAGTAATAATCTCAGTGGCGATATTGGTAACGACACGCTGATTGGTGGTGAGGGCAATGATACGCTGCTGGGTGGCTTGGGCAACGATACTTATGTTGTGGATAGTCTCAGCGACGTTATTACGGACTCAGCGGGCACCGATTCGGTGCAGTCGAGTATCACGTACACGCTGGTAGACAACGTCAATATTGAAAACCTGACATTGACGGGATCAGCAGCAATTGACGGTACCGGTAACAGTGTTGTGAATGTCCTGACCGGTAACGATGGCGACAATAGACTCTCTGGTTTAGGAGGGAACGATACCCTGAATGGCGGAGCAGGGAACGACACCCTTGATGGCGGTGACGGCAATGACAGCATGGCTGGCGGTCTGGGCAACGACACCTACGTCGTAGGCAGTACCATCGACGTCGTAACGGAATCCTCGTCGGCCGGTACCGATACGGTGGAGTCGAGCATTACGTACACGCTGGGAGCAAATATCGAGAAACTGTCACTGATGGGTACATCCCCTGTCAATGGCACCGGGAATACTCTGGATAATCTGCTGATCGGCAACGACCATAACAATATTCTCAGTGGCTTGGCGGGCAATGACACGATACAGGGTGGCTTGGGTAACGACAACCTTGATGGTGGCATCGGCAATGACAGCGTGGATGGCGAAGCAGACAATGATACTGTGGCTGGCGGAGTTGGCAATGACACGCTGACAGGCGGAGCAGGAGACGATATCCTTGATGGCGGAGCGGGTAATGACAGTATAGATGGAGGCGAGGGTTCTGACCGGTATGTTGTAGCACTTGCAGGGGATCATACCGCTGCCGAGTTCTCCGACAGTGGAGCGTCAGGCACCGATGAAGTTCGCTTTACCTCCACAGCGGCAGGAACCCTGACCCTCTTTGCTGGTGACACCGGTATTGAGAATGTGGTCATCGGCACCGGGACAGCCCCACTCGCCGTAACGACCGCGACAACTGCGCTGAATGTGAATGCTTCCTTGGTAGCCAGTGCACTTTCAATAACCGGAAATGCGGGAGCAAACTCGCTGACAGGCACTGGATCTGCAGACACGCTTGATGGCGGAGGAGGCAACGATACGCTGATTGGTGGCGACGGCAATGATACGCTGCTGGGTGGCTTGGGTAATGACAGTCTTAGTGGCGGCCTCGGCGATGACAGCATGGCTGGCGGGGATGGCAATGATATGTACGTTGTGGACAGTACCAGCGATGTTGTGACGGACTCAGCGGGTACCGATACGGTGCAGTCGAGCGTCGACTGGACGCTGGAACCTACCAATGTCGAGAACCTGACACTGCTGGGCACCGCCTTGATTGGCACCGGGAACACGCTGGCGAATGTGCTGATCGGCAACAGCGGCGACAATATACTCTCCGGTTTAGGAGGGAACGATACCCTTGATGGTGGAGCAGGGAACGATAGCCTTGATGGCGGTGACGGCAATGACAGCATGACTGGCGGTCTGGGCAACGACACCTACGTCGTAGGCAGTGCAAGCGACGTCGTAACGGAAGCCGCGTCGGCAGGTACCGATACGGTTGAGTCGAGCATTACGTACACGCTTGGAGCGAATGTCGAGAACCTGACACTGATGGGTACATCCCCAGTCAATGGTACTGGGAATACTCTGGCAAATCTGCTGATCGGCAACGACCTCAGTAATATTCTCAGTGGTCTTGCAGGTAATGACACGCTGACTGGCGGACTAGGGAACGATATCCTTGATGGTGGAGCGGGCAATGACAGCATGGATGGCGAGGCGGCTTCCGATCTCTATATTGTCGCCCTTGCAGGGGATCATACCGCTGCCGAGTTCTCCGACAGTGGAGCGTCAGGCACCGATGAAGTTCGTTTTACCTCCACAGCAGCAAGCACCCTGACCCTCTTTGCTGGTGACACTGGTATTGAGAGCGTGGTCATCGGCACCGGGACAGGCGTAGCCGTAACGACCGCTACAACTGCGCTGAATGTGAACGCTTCGGCAGTGACCACTGCCCTTTCGATTATCGGAAATGCGGGAGCAAACTCGCTGACAGGCACTGGATCTGCAGACACGCTTGATGGCGGAGGAGGCAACGATACGCTGATTGGTGGCGACGGTAATGATACGCTGCTGGGTGGCTTGGGTAATGACAGTCTTAGTGGCGGCCTCGGCGATGACAGTATGGTTGGCGGGGATGGCAATGATATGTACGTTGTGGACAGTGCCAGCGATGTTATGACGGACTCAGCGGGTACCGATACGGTGCAGTCGAGCATCACATACACGCTGGAGGACAATATTGAGAACCTGACCATGACGGGATCAGACGCCGTTGACGGCACCGGGAACACGCTGACAAATGTGATGATCGGCAACGACCTCAATAATATTCTCAGTGGCCTGGCAGGCAATGACTCGCTGATTGGCGGAGGAGGTGATGACAGTTTGATTGGCGGCGTCGACAATGACACGCTTGATGGCGGAGCAGGGAACGACACCCTTGATGGTGGCAGTGGCATTGACAGAATGGCAGGCGGAGCTGGCAATGATATTTATGTTGTGAACAGCAGCAGTGACGTCGTAACAGAATCGGCGTCAGCAGGTACTGATACGGTGCAGTCGGTTGTTACCTACACGCTGGGAGCGAATGTCGAAAACCTGACACTGATACTGGCGGGCACAGCCACAATTAATGGCACCGGGAATACTCTTTCGAATGTGCTGATCGGCAACGATGGCAATAACCTTCTCAGTGGCTTGGCTGGCAATGACACCATACAGGGCGGAGCAGGGAACGATACTCTTGATGGCGGGGCAGGCAATGACAGTCTGGATGGCGGCCTGGGCAATGACAGCATGGTTGGCGGGGCAGGCGATGATATTTATGTCAGGGACAGTAGCAGCGATGTCGTAACAGAATCCGCATCAGCGGGTACCGATACGGTGCAGTCGAGCCTTGACTATACGCTGTTAGCCAATTTTGAAAACCTGACACTGACGGGTACAGCCTTGATTGGCACCGGGAACACTCTGGCAAATATGCTGATTGGCAACGATGGCAATAACATGCTCACTGGCTTGGCTGGTAATGACACCATACAGGGCGGAGCCGGAAAAGATACTCTTTATGGTGGCGATGGCAATGACAGTCTGGATGGCGGTCTCGGCAGTGACAGCCTGGAAGGCGGAGCTGGCAATGATATTTATGTTGTGAACAGCACCAGCGATGATGTTACGGACTCAGCGGGTACCGATACGGTGCAGTCGAGTGCGACCTACACGTTGGGGAACGATATTGAAAACCTGACATTGACGGGATCAGACGCCGTTGACGGCACCGGGAACACGCTGACGAATGTGATGATCGGCAACAGCGGCGACAATATACTCTCCGGTTTAGGAGGGAACGATACCCTTGATGGCGGAGCCGGGAACGATAGCCTTGATGGCGGTGACGGCAATGACCGCATGACTGGTGGCCTTGGCGACGACACCTATGTTGTGGGCAGTATCAGCGACGTTGTAACGGAATTGCCATCGGCAGGTACCGATACGGTGGAGTCGAGCATCACGTATACGCTGGGAGTAAATGTCGAGAATCTGAGACTGGCGGGTACAGCACCGATTAATGGTATCGGGAATACTCTGGCGAATTTGCTGATTGGCAACGACGGCATTAATATTCTCACTGGCCTGGCAGGTAATGACACGCTGACTGGCGGAGCAGGGAACGATCTCCTTGATGGCGGAGCGGGCAATGACAGCATGAATGGCGGCGAGGGTTCCGATCTCTATATTGTTGGCCTTGTCGGAGATCATGCATTTGCAGAGTTCGCCGACAGTGGAGCGTCAGGCACCGATGAAGTTCGTTTTATCTCAACTGCAGCCACCACCCTGACCCTCTTTGCTGGTGACACTGGTATCGAGAATGTGGTTATCGGCACAGGCACAGCCTTAGTTGCCGTGACGACCGGTACAGCCGCGCTGAATGTGAACGCCTCTGCGGTGCTGAATGCCCTGTCGATAACCGGAAATAACGGAGTGAACACGCTCACAGGAACTGCTTACCATGACAGTATTTATGGTGGAGCGGGCAATGATGCACTGATCGGTGGAGGTGGTGATGACACCTTGATTGGCGGCAACGGCAATGACTCGCTGACGGGTGGCGCAGGTTCTGATCATTTTGTTTTTGATTTCGTGCCCGGTGCCACCAATAGAGATACCATCACTGATTTTGTGACGGGTGAGGATGACCTTCAGTTCAGCAAAACTGTTTTTTCTGGCCTTGGCGCAGTGGGTGGGTTGACTACACAAGAGTTTTGGTCAAATAGTACAGGGGCCGCTCATGACCTTGATGATCGAATCATTTACAATACATCGACCGGAGCGCTTTACTATGATGCTGACGGCACGGGAGCTATTGCTGCGGTGCAGGTTGCCATAATTGGCACAAGCACACATCCCGCATTGGCGTATACGGACATCCATATCATCGCCTGAAGCAGGTAAATTCTGTTTTGGGGGAGGTATGGTGATGGGGTAAAGGGTAATAACAGATGGCTGAACGGAGCCGGGTGAGCGCGGGGTGAATGCGCTTTCCCGGCTTTTTGTTTACCTGGGCATTGATGCCTTCAGTGTGAAGAGGTGGTAGTTCATGCTGTCTTCAAGAGCGTGAAGGCTTGCTTCGATGATGTTGGTCGAGACACCGACCGTGCCCCAGGTGAAGTGGCCGTTGCTCGATTCAATCAGTACTCGCACCTTGGCGCTGGTTCCCCGTTTTTCTTCGAGTACCCGCACCTTGTAGTCAACCAGCTTGATGCTTTTGATTTCGGGGTAAAAGTGGATCAGTGCTTTGCGGAGCGCCTTGTCGAGGGCGTTGACGGGGCCGTCACCGTCGGCGGCAATATGCTCGATTTCCTCTCCAACCTTGACCTTGAGTACCGCCTGGTCAACATTTTTGGCATTCTTGCCCGACTCGATATGCACCTTGGTTTCAAGCACTTCAAAGAAGGGTTTGAAGTTGCCAAGCTCCTTGTGCAGAAGCAGTTCAAAAGAGGCTTCGGCTCCATCAAACTGGTATCCTTCGTGTTCGAGCTCCTTGATGTGGTGAACAATATTTTTGAAAAGCTCACTTTTTTCGGGCAGAGTGATACCGAGCTCCTGAGCCTTGTAGCGGATGTTGCTCTGGCCGGCAAGTTCGGAGACAAGCACCCGCTGGCGGTTTCCAACCTGTGTGGGGTTGATATGCTCGTAGAGTGAGCTCTCTTTCATGACGGCGCTGACATGGATGCCGCCCTTGTGGGCAAAGGCCGATTTTCCGACAAAAGGAGCGCGGGTGTTTGACGGCATGTTCAGAATCTCGTAGACAAACTTCGAGAGTGAGGTGAGCGGTGTAAGATGCTCAACAAAGGTGAATGAGCGCTGCAGCTTCAGCATGACGTTGGGAATGATGCTGATCAGATTGGCGTTGCCGCACCGTTCGCCGATACCGTTGATGGTTCCCTGGATGTGGGTTGCACCGGCCATGACAGCGGCGATGGAGTTTGCCACGGCCAGATCTCCGTCATTGTGGCTGTGAATGCCCACAGGAACTCCGGTAATGGCGAGAACATGGGCGACAATATTCGATACCTCATGCGGCAGTGAGCCTCCGTTGGTGTCGCAAAGTACAATTCTTGATGCACCACCCTCAACAGCGGACAGGAGCATTTTGAGGGCAAACTCAGGATTGTTTTTGTAGCCGTCAAAAAAATGCTCGGCATCAAAAAAGACCTCCCGGCCCTCCTGCTTGAGAAAGTTGACCGAGCGATAAATCAGTTCGGCATTCTCTTCGTCAGAAATCCCCAGACTTTTTTCGGAGTGGGCTTTCCATGTTTTACCGAAAATGGTGATGACCGGCGTTTCGGAGCTGAGGAGACCGAGCAGATTGGGATCGCCCTCGACACTCTTTACAAAACGGGCGGTTGAACCGAAGGAGGTCAGCTTTGCATGTTTGAAGGCAAGGTGACGCGCTTTGAGGAAAAACTCCTCATCTTTCGGGTTACTGCTTGGCCATCCGCCTTCAATATAATCCATGCCGAACTCGTCAAGCTTCTGGGCAATAAGGAGCTTGTCCTGAACTGAAAGGTTGATATGTTCACCCTGTGTGCCGTCACGCAGGGTGGTGTCGTAAAGTTCTATAGCGTTTATTTTTGAGGTCATAAATCAGCCTTGGGGCATTAAATTTTCCTGACGGGCATAGGCAAAAATACCGCCAGCTTCGACAATGTTGAAGACATCGCCAAGAGGATTGAGTTTGTAGATGGTCTTGCTCGTCAAATTTTCGATGGTGTTCGCCTCAACGTCTATTTTCAGCTCGTCACCGGTTTTGATAAGCTGGTTGAGCTCTTCTGCTGTCTCATAGGGGATGGCAAAGCCGCCGTCAACGCAGTTGCGGTAAAAAATTCTTGCGTACGACTCGGCCACAATGGCTTTTACACCGGCAACCTTGAGGGCAAAGGGTGCATGCTCTCTCGATGATCCGCAGCCGAAGTTTGGCCCGGCAATAATGATGGTAAACGCTGAGTGGCAGCTTCCCTCTTCGATGAAGGGAATATTACCCAGAGGAAGGCCTCCCTGTTCGGGCGGGACCCCTGAAAGGGCATATTTGCCATAGAGCATCACCTCTTCCGGATCGGAGAGGCTGTAGACCAGATGTTCGGCTGGAATAATCTGGTCGGTATCAATATTTTTGCCTAAAACGTAGGCTTTTCCCTGAATGATGGTTTCCATTTTGCTATGTGTCTGTTTTCCCGAATTTCAAGTACGATCAGAGAAAATCTCTCGGATCGGTGAGTTTACCCGTAATTGCCGATGCGGCGGCTGTGAGCGGGGAGGCAAGGTAGACCCCTGCATGTTTGCTGCCCATCCGTCCGGGGAAATTCCGGTTTGTGGTCGAGACGACGACATCGTTGTCAACGGAGCGACCGACGGTATCTGCCGGGCCACCAAGACAGGCGGCGCAAGAGGGGAGTGCAATGGAGCACCCTGCATCTTCAAAAATCTGCTTCAGGCTCTGGCCGTCGTAGAGTTCAGTTTCGAGGTCACGGGCAACTTTGACCGTGGCCGGTACAATGTTGGTGGTAACCGAAACCTTCTGGCCTTTCAGGATTCTGGCGGCCATAACAAAATCGGTCAGTTTGCCGCCGGTGCAGGAACCGATATAGGATTTTGTGATTTTTGTGCCCTGAACGCTTCTCACCGTGGCGCGGTTATCGGGGCTGTGCGGCTGGGCAACGACAGGCTCCAGCTCAGCGACGTTATAACGGTACTTGCTGTGATATCGGGCATCCGGATCGCTCCGGAAAAGCTCGTAGGGTTTCTGGCTTCTTGCCTTGACGTACCGCTCGGCGATGTCGTCGGCTGCGATGATACCGTTCATCCCGCCCGCTTCAATGGCCATATTGGTCAAGGTCATTCTCTCCTCCATGGGGAGTGAAAAAATGGCTTCGCCGTCAAACTCCATGGCGCGGTAGGTTGCGCCGTCGGTGGTGATATCGCCGAGAATCTGCAGAATGAGGTCTTTTGCCGTAAGGTATTCAGGCATTTTGCCCTCAAAGGTGAAGAGTATTGATTCCGGGACTTTTTCCCAGAGTTTGCCGGTGCCGAGAATGAAGGCGGCGTCGGTGTTGCCGATTCCGGTGCCGAACATGCCGAATGCACCCGAAGTACAGGTGTGCGAGTCGGTTCCAAAGAGCACCGTGCCGGGCAGATTGAATCCCTCTTCGGCCAAAGCGACATGGCAGACTCCCTTGTAGCGGTCGGTGCCGACATCATAGTAGTGCTGAAGCCCCTGCTCTTTTGCAAACTGGCGCAGCAGATCGATGTTGCGATGGGCGTGCTCGTTTGCTGTAAAAATATAGTGGTCAGGTAAAACGACCACTTTTGCCGGATCCCACACTTTTGCGTCGGGGCCAAATTCCTGTTTGAAAATATCAAAGGTTGGCGGACCGCAGACATCGTGGGTAAGGAGGATATCGACATTCAGCCAGACGCTTTCGCCAGGGTCGACAAATTTTCTGTTTGCCGCTTTTGAAAGGATCTTCTGGGTTATTGTTTGTGCCATGGTATTCTTAAACCCCGCTTTCTATGGTTTCAGTAGTAATATTGTCAAAATGATGCTGGCGCAGGCCAAGAGCCTGAAGATAGGCTTTGGCGCTCGCCTCTATGATATCTGTTGAGACTCCTCTTCCATTAAAGGAGAGGTTTTTGTCTTTGATGCGTACCAGCGCCTCACCGAGCGCCTGACGCCCGGCAGTGGTAGAGCGTACAGAGTAGGAGGTGACCATCGATTCGAGGCCAAGGGCCCGTTCGATTGCCCTGAAGCAGGCATCCACCGGGCCGTCGCCGGTTGCAGACTCTTCAAAAATCTGTTCCTTGTGCCGGATTCTGATAGTTGCGGTGGGTATTGAAGCGGTACCGCTGTTGATATGGAGGTAGTCGAGCTCATAGGCGTTTTTCGGTTTGCTCCGTTCATCGCCCATCAGTACCCTCAGATCGTCGTCATAGACCTCTTTCTTTTTGTCGGCAACCTCAACAAAGCGCTTGTAGACCGCTTCAAGTTCAGTGTCGTCAAGGTTGTAGCCGAGCGTGAAGAGACGCGATTTAAGGCCGTGCTTGCCGGAATGGCGGCCCAGCACAATGCTCGTCTGCGGCACTCCGACCGATTCCGGCGTCATCACTTCGTAGGTTTGCCGGTTTTTCAGCATACCGTCCTGGTGAATGCCCGATTCGTGCGAGAATGCGTTGTCGCCCACAATGGCCTTGTTCGGCTGGATAATGATGCCGGTAAAGGTCGAGACCATTCGACTCGTATTGTAGATCTCTTCGGTGACAATGCCGGTGTAGAAGTTGTGCAGGTCGCTGCGCACCTTGAGGGCCATCACAATCTCTTCGAGCGAAGCGTTTCCGGCCCGCTCTCCGATGCCGTTGATGGAGCACTCTACCTGGCGTGCACCGTGTTCAACTGCGCTGAGCGTGTTGGCCACCGCAAGACCAAGATCGTTATGGCAGTGGACGCTGATAATGGCATTGCCGATGTTGTTGACGCGGCTCTGCAGATCGGCGATTTTGCGGCCAAACTCTGAGGGCCAGGTATAGCCCGTCGTATCAGGAATGTTGACTGTTGTTGCACCTGCGGCAATAACCGCCTCGATAATTTCAGCAAGAAAGCCTTGATCGGTGCGGCCCGCATCTTCAGCCGAAAACTCTATATCGGATGTGAATGTTTTGGCAAAAGTGACAGCATTGACCGCCATCTTGAGGACGGTTTGCCGCTTCTCTTGCAGGCTCGCGCCGTAGCGATCACTGCCGAATTTTCCGGTAATATGAATATCGGAGGTGCCGATGAAGGTGTGAATGCGGGGTTTGCGAGCCTGTTGCAGCGCCTTCCAGGCTGCGGTGATGTCGTTTTCCACAGCCCTTGCCAGTGCAGCCACAACGGCTTTCGACTCTGCGCTGACCCGCTGAACCGCTTCAAGCTGCAATGGCGACGAAGCCGGAAAACCGGCCTCAATGACATCAACTCCAAGCTTTTCGAGCTGCCGGGCAATCTCCACCTTTTCCTGCACATTGAGCGACGCCCCGGGGGACTGTTCTCCATCGCGCAAGGTTGTATCAAATACAATAATCTTCTCTTTCACAGCTCTCTTTGGCCTCTGTTTGATCAGGCACCGAGATGCCTGACAATTGCTTCTGTCATCTCTGTCGTTGTTATTGCCCTGTCTCCTGCGTTGGCAATGTCGGCTGTCCGCAATCCGGTGGCAAGGGTCGCCTCAATTGCCTGCTCGATTTCACGGGCAATATCCGGCAAATTAAAGCTGTGTTCAAACATCATGGCTACCGATGCGATGGTGGCAATCGGGTTGGCCTTGTTCTGTCCGGCAATATCCGGCGCACTTCCGTGGATCGGTTCGTAGAGAGCATGTTTGGTACCGATGCTTGCCGAAGGGAGCATACCGAGACTGCCGGTAATCATGCCAGCGATGTCGCTCAGAATGTCGCCAAAAAGGTTGCTCGTTACGATGACATCAAACTGTTTCGGATTACGTACAATCTGCATTGCCGCATTATCGACATACATGTCGCTCAGCTCCACATCGGCGAACTCCTTGTGCAGTTCATGCACCACATTCCGCCAGAACTGCGACACTTCAAGCACGTTTGCCTTGTCGATTGAAATCACCTTTCCCTTTCGTTTCCGAGCCGCTTGAAAGGCGAGACGGGCAATGCGCTCTACCTCATAGCGCTCATAGACCATGGTGTTCCATCCCCGGTTCTCATCAAAGCCACGTGGCTGACCAAAGTAGATGCCGCCGGTAAGCTCTCTGAAGACGAGGAAATCGGTGCCACGAACCACATCCGCCTTGAGCGATGATGCGTCAAGCAGTGCGTCATAGACCTTGGCTGGCCGCAGGTTTGCAAAGAGTTCAAGCTCCTTGCGGATTTTGAGCAGCGCCGCTTCCGGTTTGTGCTCATGCGGCAAACTCTCCCATTTCGGGCCGCCAACGGCTCCAAGCAGCACGGCGTCGCACTTCCGGCAGGCATCAAGCGTTGCCTGGGTGAGCATTTCACCATGCAGTTCCCAGGATGCACCGCCAAAGGGGTGTTCCTCAATTTGAATTTCAAAACCATGTTTTCTGGAGAGCTGATCGAGCACGGCAACAGCTCCTGCAACCACTTCCGGGCCGATACCATCGCCCGGTATTGAAACAATCTTGTACATTCGTTGTTTGGAAGAAATTATTTTTTGATCAGCCAGCTCATCATGTCGCGAAGTTTTGCGCCAACCTTTTCAATTGAATGACCGCTGTTTTCTTCACGGAGTTTGCTGAGGTTCTTGTAACCGCCATTGCACTCGTCAATAAACTCTTTGGCAAAACGACCATCCTGAACCTCTTCAAGAATTTTTTTCATCTCAGCCTTGACCGCCGCAGTGATAAGGCGCGGTCCACGGGTCATGCCGCCATACTCAGCCGTATCGCTGACGGAGTAGTTCATTCTTGAAAGACCTCCTTCATAATAGAGATCCACAATGAGTTTCAACTCATGCATACATTCAAAGTAGGCGAGCTCTTCAGGGTAACCAGCTTCAACAAGGGTCTCAAATCCAGCCTTGATCAGTTCGGCAGAACCGCCGCAAAGGACAGCCTGCTCACCAAAGAGATCGGTCTCAGTCTCATTCTTGATGGAGGTCTCAATAACGCCGGCTTTGGTTCCGCCAATCGCTTTGGCCCATGCAAGTGCCTGCTGCTTTGCTTCACCGGTGGCGTCCTGATGAACCGCGATAAGACAAGGGACACCGTTGCCCTGGGTATAGGTGCGGCGGACAAGGTGGCCGGGGCTTTTTGGCGCAATCATGATGACGTTGATTGTTTCGGGCGGAACAATCTGTCCGTAATGAATATTGAAGCCGTGAGCGAAAGCAAGGGTGTTGCCAGCCACAAGGTTCGGGAGAATTTCAGCCTCATAAATCGCCTTCTGGGTCTGGTCAGGAAGAAGCACCATGACGATGTCTGCCCATTTGACGGCATCGGCGACGGTGTTGACCTCCAGGCCAGCCTCTCTCGCTTTTGCACACGATGCGCTTTCAGGGCGAAGACCGACGCAGACGTTCATGCCGCTCTCCTTGAGGTTCAGGGCATGGGCATGACCCTGACTGCCGTAACCGAGTATTGCAATATTTTTTCCCTGCAGATAACCGAGATCGGCATCCTGGTCATAGTAAACGTTCATGTGTTCGGATAGGTTTGATTGATAATTCAGTAAAAAACAGCGTTATTCTCCCCGGTGTATCGCTACCGCGCCAGAACGGGCAAGCTCTTTTATGCCGTACGGCTTGAAGATATCGATAGTTGTGTTGATCTTGTCCGGAGAACCGATGACCTCAATAGTAATGGATTTTTGTTTTATATCCACGACTTTTCCTTTAAAAACGTTGATCAGCTCAAAAATCTCATGCTGCGCGGGCTTGCTGAGTTTCAGTGTCATCAGGAGCAACTCCCGCTCAACATGGGGCTGACGGGTCAGATCGGTAACCTTGATGGTATCAACCAGTCGGTTCAACTGCTTGAGCACCTGGCCGATAATCTGGTCTTCACCTCTCGTTACAATAGTCATGCGTGAGATCTCAGTGTCCTCTGTTTCGCCGATGGAGATGCTCTCGAGGTTGAACCCCCGGGCACTGAACATGGCTGCAACCCGGTTAAGGGAGCCGAACTTGTTTTCAACCAGTACTGATATGATGTGTTTCATAAGTCTATTGATCCTGTTTACTGCCACTCATGGTAGGGGAGAGTGTCCCCATTTGCAAAAATTTTATAAATACGGTCATCGCAGTATTGTTCGCAGGTAAAAAAATTGGATATTGCGTCACCTTGCAAGGAACTCAATATAAAGTTTTTTTTGATATGAGATGGCAGTGAAGTGACGTGAAGTATTCTTGCCTTTCCATACCTGTGTTATAAATCTCCAGCATCGGATCCTGAACAATAGATCATTGAATGATTGTTAATGCTCGAATGATGACCATTTCGCCGGCAAATTACATTTTAATACGCGGTGGCGAATATACGATGGGCAGCCCGGCAGAGGAGGCTTGTCGGGATGATTATCGGTTGTTTGGTGTCAAAGCTAATGAAAACCAGCATCAGGTGATCCTCAGCGACTTTTTTATGGGCAAATATGCCGTCACCGTTGCTGAATTCAGGAAATTTATTGAAGCTACAGGGTACAGAAGTGATGCTGAACAAGGAGGGTTCAGCGTCATATTCCTCAATGGTAAACTCGAAGACTGTCATGGAGTAAACTGGCGTCATGGAGTAACAGGCATTGAACGGTCTGAGGTTGAAGAGAACCATCCGGTACTGCATGTGAGCTGGAATGATGCTTTAGCCTACTGCCGGTGGATGACGGAAAAATCAGAAAAGCAGTTCCGCCTCCCGACTGAGGCAGAGTGGGAGTATGCCTGCCGTGCAGGAAGCCTGACCGCGTTTAACACGGGTGACAACCTGACGACCGCAGAGGCAAACTATAACGGAAACTATCCTTGTAATAACAACGAGAAAGGGTGTTTTCTCGGCAACACGGTTGCCGTTGACAGCTTTTCTCCCAATGCGTGGGGATTGTACAATATGCATGGCAATGTCTGGGAATGGTGCAGTGACTGGCTTGGTGGAAGTTATTATGACGAATGTAAAGAGAGTGGGAGGGTTGCCAATCCTGCAGGGCCGCCAACCGGTTCCTTTCGTGTGATTCGTGGCGGGAGCTGGAGCTTCAATGCCAGTCGCTGTCGGTCGGCTTATCGCGGTCACAGTGTCCCTGGTCTCCGTTATGGCAGCGTAGGCTTTCGCCTGGTCTTTGTTGAGTAGCCGGTTTGCAGTTCAGACTGTTTCTTGATTTTGACGCAACTCCGCATTGAGGATAGTAGATACGATTGTCGCCAGCGCTTTGGGGGTGAAGGGTTTCTGGATAAAGTTAAGCTGACTCTCAAGTATCGAGTTTTGGGAAATAATGTCAGCAGTGTAACCTGAGATAAAGAGTACTTTAAGATCCGGACGTATGGCAAGAAGTCTTTTTGACAGCTCGGATCCATTCATTTCCGGCATCATGACATCGGTCACCAGCAGGTCAATTTTTCCATGGTACTGTTCCGCCATTTTTATGGCATCCAGGGCTTTCTCAAATGCCAGCACGGTATAACCGTTCCGTTCAAGGATGAGTTTGCAGAGTTTGAGAATACCAGGTTCATCTTCCACAAGCAGGATTGTCTGATGACCTTTCTGGAGTAATTGCTCCTGTTGAGTATTCTGATGCGTTGTTGTCGGTACCTCATGCTTTGGCAGATTAATCGTGACCGTTGTTCCTTTTCCCGGTTCGCTCAGGCACTCAATATTGCCATTGTTCTGTTTGACAATCCCGTAAACGGTCGAAAGACCAAGTCCGGTGCCTTTTCCCTTCTCTTTTGTGGTAAAAAAGGGCTCAAAAATATGTGTGAGATCGTTTTGCTCAATACCACATCCATCATCATGCACGGAAAGTGACACATAGCGTGTTGAGAGTGCCTCGGTTTTATCTGTTTCACAGGTGATTCCGGGCTGAGAGATGCAATGATTTCTGATGGTGATACTGCCATTGCCGGTTATAGCATCACGGGAATTGACACAGAGATTGACAAGAATCTGGTCGATCTGCGATGGATCAATTTTGATATTGCAATTTTGGCATTCGGGAATCCATATCAGTTTGATATTCTCACCGATGAGGCGTCGCAACATAGGAAGCATCTCTGTAATCGCCGTGTTCAGCTCAACAATTTTTGGTGAGATAACCTGTTTCCGGGCAAAAGCAAGCAGTTGCCGGGTCAGATTGGCCGAATGGGTTGCCGCCTGATAGATAGCATCAAAATTCGCATAGGTTGTCTGTGTTGGGTCACTCGTTTCCATGGCAATTTCAGTATAACCGAGAATAACGGTCAGCATATTGTTGAAATCATGAGCTATACCTCCAGCCAGTCGTCCGACCATCTCCATTTTCTGGGACTGCTGAAGCTGAACTTCAAGTTTCGCTCTCTCCTCCTCAATTTGGCGGCGTTGAGTGATCTCTATGCTGGTGCCGATAATTCTGAAAATAGTTCCGTTCTCATTACGAACAGGGTTCAGCATGGTTTCCCACAATGAGCTTGTACCCTGAAACATCATAGAATCTTCATAGCAAATTGCCTTTTCCTCACGGATACAATCGTTAAGGTGCTGAATAACCGATTGGACAATAGCAGGAGGAAAGAGATATTCCAGTGATTTTCCGGCAAGTTCATCATTTGTGATGCCCGCTATTTTTTCACTGAGCGGGTTAATGGATGTCATGAAGTAAGAGCCATCAACTCTAATATCGACAACAAAAATGGCATAATTGACCTGATTATAGATGCTCTTGAGAAACTGTTTGCTTTCGATTAACTCTAACTCATGTTTTTTACGATCTGAAATATCACGTATCAATCCGATATAGCCGATAAATCCCTGATGCTTATAATATTGTACATGAATTTCTGCGAAAAAAATCGACCCATCTTTTTTCCTGTAGCGGAGTTCGAGTACTTCATCTGTCTGGTTCATCATTCCTTTCTGAAATGAACTGACGGCTTTCTCAATGTCCTCTTCAACCAGAAAATCGCTAAAGGAATGACCAATCACCTCATCAGGTATATAACCGGAAATCTTTTTAACAGAAGGAGATACATAGGTTGTAATTCCTCTGTTATCCGTAATGAAAACTATCTCGGAAATTTGTTCAGTAATGGAGCGAAACATTTTTTCATTCGTCTCCAATGCCTGTTCCGCCTTCCTGCGATCCGTAATGTCGTTGATAATAGAATAGAGCAGTTCTTTTCCATGAAAAGGAATAGAACAACTGAAAACTTCAACATCACGGATGGAGCCATCGGCTATATTATGAATCTGGTATAACTTGTTCTCTGGCAGGTCTGCAGTAATCTGCTGAATCGTCATCTGTTTGAGTGTTTCAGCAGGCCACTTGTAAAAGTTAACAGCCGCTTGATTGACGTCAAGGATTTTGCCTGTATCGGGATCGATAACGAGCATGATCGATGAGTGCTTTTCAAACAGCAGCCTGAAGCGATTTTCACTCTCCTTGAGGGCATCATCCTTCTGTTTTTGATTGGTGATGTCCATCATGATACCGACATATCGAATTATGTTGCCATCAGAATCTTTTAATGGAGTTCCTTTCGAAAAAATCCATCGTTCTTCTCCTTCTGTATCACGAATACGCCAGGTACAGTTGTATTCACTGCTGTTTTTTACGGATTCACTGATGGCTTGATTAACTTTTTCCCGGTCTTCAGGGATAATGGTGTTTATCCAGTTTTCACGGGTAAGCTCGCAGCTATAAGGTTTGAGTCCGCATAGATGCCATACTTCATCAGACCAGATAATCGAATTTGTGCTCATCTCATATTCCCATGTACCCGCATTTGCTTCTGCAAGGATAAGACACATTCGTTCATTGGTGGCAACAAGCCTCTCTTGAAATACCTTTCTTGTGGTAATATCGATAATCGTCCCTATGTAACGTACCGTTTTGCCGTTGATATTGCGCAAGGGTTTGCCGCGGGATACCAGCCAGTGGATGGTATCGTCGGGAAAAAAGACGCGATATTTGATGTATAACCCGGTTTCGCTTTTTGCGGCCTCAGTAAAAGCGTTGATGACAGACTCACGATCCTCAGGATGAATGAGACTTCCCAGAAGTTGGAAGGAGGGTTTGTTGTTGTTGCTTGACTTTAGCCCGTATAAAGGCCATATCTCGTCAGACCAGATATGCTGATTCGTTATCAAATCCCATTCCCAGACACCGGCACGCGCGGTTTCCAATGCCTGATTAAATTTCGATATGCAGTTATTGAGCTTGGCTTCTATCTGTTTTGGCCCCGAAATATCCGCAATAGTGATGAACAACCGCAAAATTGTCGTTTCCGGTGACATGACAGGATTAATGGTGATTTTCCATATCAGCTCCTCTTTTCCATTTTCAAAAAGTATTCGTTTTCCAGTACGGAGAACTTCTGCAATCTTTTCCCTGCAGTGAATCGCGAGTTCCTGCAATTGCTGTACGGTTGCAATCAGATCATAGATACTGGCTCCGACGCACTTCTCTGCAGAGAGGCCAAAACGAGAAGCAAACAGGGTATTGGTAACAAGAATTTTGCCTTTTGGATCGATGAGCAGGGCTTCTTCAGGGAGGGATTCCAGCAATCCATAAACCGGATCGTCGGCCAGATTGCTGTCTGGAAGTAAGTTTTTTGTGAACATCGTTATTCGCAGAATCTGTTTACGCACATGGAAACCGAAACGCATTACCATTGCTCTTACACGACGGTGCGATCAGTAACTCGTTGTCGCATTTTACTATAAATAATTCATAAAGCAATTCCTAACGTTGGCGGTTAATAGTTGCCGGGTGGTCGGCTAATAGTCCATCGTTGATGAAATCGTGTTGATTTCGACGGTGGAGGCCTGGCATGATGACAAATTCACTTAACCCGATGTGACGATGGTTGTCTCCCCAGTCGCAGGTATACAAAGATAAAGCGCCGGTCTTTGGGCTGCACAGGCTGAAAAGAGGCTGGATACAAGCAGAAACAGCATAAACCTTTTTGCCTGAAAAAAGCGGTTTTTTTTCATGGTGTCACCTGGGTTTTAGCTTTTTGTTTCGCATGATTCTTGCCCATTTGAGAGCCAGTTGTTCAAGCGGCCATTAATACTCTGAAGCGGGCGGGCGGTAACGAGTATCGTATGGTGCCCTATCGCCCGCTTCAGAGTATCGTTCACACCATGGTTCTGGGGTTCAGCCGTTCAAGAAGCATCTCTGAAATCGAGCCTCCCGCAGGTACCATGGGGAAGACCATATCTTTTTTGACCACCCTGAAATCAACAAGAACCGGTCCTTCATTCCATGCGAGGGCTTCGGTGATAGCATTTTTGGCGCTTTCAGGGTTGTCGGCCATGATTGCCTTGCAGCCGAAAGCTTCGGCGACTTTGACAAAGTCGGGGTTGCTGTCGCCAAGATCGGTAAAGGAGTATTTTTCTTTATGGAAGAGCTCCTGCCACTGGCGCACCATGCCGAGAAAGCTGTTATTGATCAAAAAGATCTTGATGGGCACTTTGCAGTGGACTGCGGTAACAAGCTCCTGAATATTCATCATGAGTCCTCCATCTCCGCAGAAGAGAATAACGGGCTTGTCGGTGATGCCAAAGGCGGCGCCGATGGCTGCGGGCAAGCCGTAGCCCATGGTGCCGAGTCCACCGCTGGTGATGATGGAGCGGGGATTGATGAAGGTGTAGAACTGCGATGTCCACATCTGGTGCTGCCCGACATCGGTGACCACAACGGCGTTACCATTGGTCTGTTTTGAAACTTCGTCAATCACAAATTCGGTTCTCAGCTTGTCGTCATCGATTTTGTAGGTCAACGGACACTTCTGGCGCCATTCATCAATCTGGGCGAGCCAGGGAGCACGGTTTTCAGCGGTGCCAATCGTCTCTTCGATGAGTGAAGCGAGAAAGTGTTTGGCATCGCCCACAATCGGCAAGTCAACCTTGATGTTTTTGTCGACGTTGGTGGGGTCAATGTCGTTATGGATCTTGTATGCCTGCGTCGCAAAGGTTGCGGTTTTTCCGGTGACCCGGTCGTCGAAGCGTGCGCCTACGGCGATGAGAAGGTCACAGGCATTGACCGCCTGGTTGGCCCAGTAGGTGCCGTGCATGCCGAGCATTCCCATACTGAGCGGATGGTTGCCCGCAAAGGCGCCAAGTCCCTGGAGGGTCATGGTGACCGGTATGTTCTGCTTTATGGCAAAAGCGCGGAGCTCTTCGGATGCCTCTGCACTGATGACTCCGCCACCGATGTAGAGGAGGGGCCGTTTTGCCTCTGCAATTTTATGCGCGGCCTTTTGTACCTGGTTGATGTGGCATTTGAGGGTTGGTTTGAATCCACGGATTTCAACCGTCTCGGGCCACTGAAAGAGGCATGAAGCGTTGAGAATATCTTTGGGCATATCAACCAGAACCGGTCCGGGACGACCGTTTGTTGCAAGGAAAAATGCCTTGCGGATGGTTATGGCCAGCTCCTTGACATCCTTGACAAGAAAGTTGTGTTTGGTTATCGGTCGTGTGATTCCGACAATGTCAGCCTCTTGAAAGGCGTCGTTGCCGATCAGTGAGCTGGGTACCTGTCCGGTGAAGACGACCATCGGAGAGGAGTCCATGTAAGCGTTGGCAATGCCGGTGACGGTGTTGGTGGCTCCGGGGCCGGAGGTGACCAGCACAACACCGGGTTTTCCAGTGGCGCGGGCATACCCTTCGGCCATGTGTGTTGCGCCCTGTTCGTGACGGACAAGAATGTGCTGGATGTCTTCGACGTCGTACAGTGTTTCGTAGACTTTCAGCAGCGATCCGCCCGGATAGCCGAAAATATATTCAACATTTTCACGCCGCAGACATTCAAAAAATATCTCTGAGCCATTGAGTGTTTGAGCTGATGCTTGCATAGCTAAATTATTTTTTTTCAAGATAAACAGGACTTTTCAGGATGGCACCGGTATTGGCCGAGGTGACCATTTGAGCATAGCGGGCCAGATATCCTTTTTTTATTTTCGGTTCAAATGGCTTCAGCAGTGCCAACCGCTCATTGATGATTGCGTCAGAGAGGTTGACCGAGATGCTTCTGCCTGGAATATCAATGGTGATTGAGTCCCCGTTTTGCAGGGCGGCAATCGGGCCTCGCTCGGCAGCTTCGGGGGAGATGTGGCCGATGCAGGCGCCTCTCGATCCTCCGGAGAATCTGCCGTCGGTGATGAGTGCAACCGATTCGCCAAGACCCCGGCCCATGATGGCACTGGTGGGGGAGAGCATCTCCGGCATTCCGGGGCCTCCTTTCGGTCCTTCGTAGCGGATGACAACGACGTCGCCCGGTTTGACATCATTATCCATAATGCCTTTGATGGCGTCATCCTGGCAGTCGTAGATTTTTGCCGGGCCGGTGTGTTGCATCATTTCAGGGGCTACGGCGCCGGTTTTAACCACGGCACCCTGCGGTGCAAGATTTCCGAAAAGGACGGCGAGGCCGCCTGTCAGGGAGTATGGCTCTTTAATGCTTCTGATGACCGAGTGGTCAAGAATCTCCGCCTCGGCAATATTTTCTCCAAGCGTTTTTCCGGTTACGGTCAAGGCTGAGAGGTCAAGAAGGCCCTCAATCTGGCTGAGCTCGTGCAAAATGGCCGATACGCCGCCAGCTCGATCGACATCTTCGATATGGACGGCCATGGTGGCGGGGCTTACCTTGCAGATATAGGGTGTCCTGGCCGAAAGGGTGTTCAGTTCTGAAAAATCAAAGTCCAGTTCAGCTTCGTTGGCAATGGCGAGGGTGTGCAGGATAGTATTGGTGCTACCGCCCATTGCAAAGTCGAGGGCAAAAGCGTTAAGCAGCGAACTGCGGGTGAGAATGTCGCGTGGTTTGATATCGTTCTTTACAAGATCAATAATCCGGCGGGAGGCTTCCCTGACCAGATCGTTGCGCCGGGGATCGATGGCAAGAATAGTGCCGTTGCCGGGAAGGGCAAAACCAAGCGCTTCGCTGAGGCAGTTCATTGAGTTGGCGGTGAACATGCCGGAACAGGAGCCGCAACCGGGGCAGGCGCTCTCTTCGATTGTTTCAAGCTCCTCATTATTGATTTTTCCTGCGCTGAACTGGCCTACCGCTTCAAACACTGAAATGAGGTCAACGGTTTTGCCTGCCGGGGTATGACCTGCTTTCATGGGGCCGCCGGAGACGAAGATGACCGGGATGTTGATGCGCAGCGCGGCCATCATCATGCCCGGGGTAATTTTGTCGCAGTTCGGAATGCAGACAAGTCCATCGAGCTGGTGGGCTTCGGCAACGGTTTCGACGCTGTCAGCAATGAGTTCACGGCTTGCAAGGGAGTAGCGCATGCCGATGTGACCCATTGCAATGCCGTCGCAGACGCCGATGGTATTAAATTCAAAGGGAACTCCTCCGGCCTTGCGAACCTCCTCTTTTGCTATGCGGCCCAGCTCCTGCAGATGGGAGTGGCCAGGTATCAGTTCGTTATAGGAGTTGCAGATTCCGATAAAAGGCTTTTTGAAGTCACTGTTTGTAACAATAGAGCCTGTGGCTTTAAGAAGGCTTCGGTGCGGTGCTTTTTCAAACCCGGTTTTGATGGTATCAGATCTCATGGAAGTAATGTTTTTGCTGAAAAATACAATGTATTATCGGGGCCGCCGAACCCGCAGTCACAGTGAAAATACGATTGAAAAGAGTAAAATGGACTTGGGTGCAGTTTTCGTATTATACGGGAGTAACGGGTGCAATCGTTGATTTGAGTGCGTTCAGCAAGTGCGCGGCCACTACGCTGGAAAATGGCGTATGGTGCTTTACCGGATTTTCACTGCCGCAGATGAAAAAGTTGCCCTGTGAATTGAATGCCACCATCTCGAATGGAAAAGGGTTCGTCAGTGTTAAACGAAAATTCGACTCAAACTACATTTAAACTTTTATTAAAACAAACATTAAAAATGTTATAATCTGGTGGATATTTGCTGTTTATTCTGTACCGTTAACGTTATACATTTTGAGCAACCAGATTAACCATCCATCTTATGCTGAATCTCCAAGATCCATTGCCTCAGGATTTTCCAGCCTTTTTTCTGACACTCTCTCTTGTCCTGCTCTTTGTTCTTCTTGCTGAACTGCTGACAAGGAAATTCAGTATCAGTGCTCTTGTTGTCAGGAAAATCGTTCACCTCTCCATGGGAGTGGTTATCTTTTTTGTGCCAGCTTATTTTCAGTCCAATTTTTATCCTGTGCTCGCGGCCGCTCTTTTACTGCTCTTTAACGGGCTGAACATCCGCCTGAAATGGTTTGGATCCCTGCTTGCCCTTCCCGATGAGAATCGTTCACAGCCGCCAGCAATGAAAAGTTACGGGTCGCTGCTTTTTCCGCTTGTTTTTTTGCTTCAACTGCTTTTTTTATGGGAGTCGCACAAGTGGATATTGCAGACCTCCATGCTGGTGATGGGTGTGAGCGATTCGCTTGCGGCTTTGGTCGGCAGTTCGGTCGGTAAAAAGCACATTGAGCATTTGACGAAAAGTCCCAAGACGGTTGAGGGTTCGCTTACCATGTTTTTGAGTGGATTTCTGCTGCTCAGTGCTTCTCTCCTGGTTTTCAGCAAACAGTTCAGCGGGGGGTTGGCCGGAAAATCGATTGTGATGCTTCTGGCTCTTGCACTGCTTCTTGCCCTTGTTGCCACCGCGGTTGAGGCGCTCTTGTCTCACGGACTCGACAATTTTTTTATTCCGATCTCCATCGCCTACGTTCTCTATGTTCTTGAGATGAACAACACCATTCACCTTGAGCAGTTTCTGTTTGGGGGGCTTTTTGCCCTGCTTCTTGCCATTTTTTCGATCAAAGTCAAGTTTCTTGACAACAGCGGGGCAACCGCGACATTTTTGCTTGGAACAACCATTTTTGGTATTGGCGGGGTAGAGTGGACGGTGCCGCTTCTCACGTTTTATCTTCTCTCATCGGTGCTCTCAAAACTTGGCAAAAAACGCAAAGCGAAATTTGACCTGGTCTTTGAAAAAGGTTCACAGCGGGATGCCGGGCAGGTCTATGCCAATGGCGGAATTGCCTGGATTATGATGATTCTTTTTTCGCTGACCAATAATCCTGCACTCTTTTTTGCTTATCTTGGAACGCTTGCAGCGGTGCAGGCTGATACCTGGGCGACGGAAATCGGTACCATGTGGCCAAACCCTAAAGCATGGCTGGTCACCACTTTCAAGGAGGTACCTGTCGGGACTTCCGGTGGTGTTTCTGTGCCGGGTACTTCGGGCGCCTTCCTCGGTTCACTCTTTATCTGTGCGAGTGCATTGGCGGTTAATGGTAAGTGGATGAGTGAATTCGGCGTGGTACAGTCTTTTCTTTTGATTGGTTTTTCGGGGCTTTTGGCCAGTATGGTTGACAGTTTTTTTGGAGCGACCGTCCAGGCTCAGTATTTTGACCCCATTCGTGAAAAGGTGACGGAGAGGACACACAGCATGGCACCCGACGGGTCAATGGTTGAAAACCGGCTTCTCAAGGGAACTCCTCTTGTCAATAATGATTTGGTCAATACGCTCTGCGCTCTTTCCGGTTCAGCTTTGGCCTACACGGTGATCCAGAATGTTCATCTGTTTTAATGACCTTTAATTTCAGCTATATCTATGCTTGATTCCAGACTCGGTATTTTTGGCCTGCTTTCTGATGCCGGTGTTGTTGTACTGATGGTGCTTTCAGTGCTGCTCTCATTCTCCATCATATCATGGGCAATCATTGCCTTCAAATTTGGCTATCTCCGGAAATCTTTGCGTGAGTCAAAGGCCTTTCTTGATTATTTTTTTGAAGTCAACAATGTTGACAAGGTCTTCACCGAAAGTGAAAAATTCCGGCATGGCTCACTGCCGAGAGTCTTCCGTTCAGGCTATATAGAGTACCGGGCGCTGGGTGACAAGGGTGATATCCGTCATGCGAGGGTGCGTATTGCACGGGCGGTGAAACGGGAGGTCAATGCTGAAAACAAGAGGCTCTCGGCTCTCGTACCTTTTCTTGCAACGGTCGGTAATACAGCGCCTTTTATCGGTCTTTTCGGTACGGTATGGGGTATTATGAATTCATTCCATAATATTGGCTTGACCCAATCGGCTTCGCTTGCCGCTGTTGCTCCTGGTATTTCGGAAGCGCTTGTTGCTACGGCGGCTGGTCTTGCAGCGGCAATTCCGGCCGTGATTGCCTACAACGCTTTTACACAGCAGATCAGTGTCATCGAGCGGGATCTGGAGGAGTTTTCTCCTGAATTTGTTTCAGCATTCATCAACGAGCCATAGGGCAGAATCAACGGATATGATAACATCAGGAAAAGGACGCTTGATGAGTGAGATTAACGTCACTCCGTTTGTTGATGTCATGCTGGTGCTGTTAATTATTTTTATGGTAACAGCTCCCATGATGACGCATGGCATTAAGGTTGAGACGCCGCAAACCACTTTGCAGAAAATGGATGTAGATGAGAAGTCTCTCGTAATCAGCATTGATGCATCGAGGCGGGTTTTTATCAATAAGTATCAATTGAATGCTTCGGAGGTTCGCGAAAAGCTGCCGACGATTCTTGATGTGAAGCAGACAGCGGAGGTTTACCTCAAGGCTGATAAATCGTTGCCTTATGGACTGGTGATGGATGTGATGGCCCAGATCAGGGACGCCGGAATTGAGAAGATCGGCATGGTAACCGAGCCAGCGGCAATTTCCAGAGAAGGCAGGAGATAGGTGGAGAGTATGAAAAAGGGTCAGTATCGTCTCTCTGGTGAAAAAAAGTTTTCATACTGGCTTGCCTGTGCTGCGGCAATGCATGTTATTGTCTTTTTTTTAGCGATCTTGTTCCAGTTATGGGATGCAGGTCGGCATGCAGAGCCAAAAATTGTGACGGTAACTCTCGTTTCATTGCCTGGTTCAGGAGCATCCCGTGAATATGCTGACCATGAGGGTGGTACAGAGGCGGTTGTGACACCATCCCAGCCGAGTCCGCCACCTCCCGCAGTCAAAAAACTTGCCAGCCAGCCAGTTCAGGCTCCGGTTCCAGTTCCAGAAAAAGTATCAGTTCCGCCCAGGCAAATAGCCATTGAGCCACTGAAACCCAAGCCGATTGAGAAGAAGCCTGATATAAACCAGGCACTTCTGCGCCTCAAGCAAAATGTTGATAAAAAAATGTCACAGTTGCCTCCGCCATCCACCACGAATTTGAGTAATGCACTTGCCAGGCTTCAACAAAAGGTCAAATCAGAGGGCGGTGCAACTGGAACGGGGTCGGGACGTGGGCAAGGAAGTTCTTCCGCCGGTCGAAATGGTGTGGGAAGAGGCTCCGGTGGTGGAGGGAACGACGATTCCTACAAGGCGCGAATAGCTTCGATTATTCAGCAGAACTGGTCTTTTTCAAAGCAGTTGCTCAAAAACAGTTATGGCATGGAAGTTTACGTCCGCATCAATATTCTTACTGACGGGACGATTCGCCAGATTCTTTATGACCGGAGGGCACCGAGCGAGTATCTGAATAATTCAGTAAAAAAAGCGCTTGAAAAATCATCTCCTCTTCCTGCTCTGCCGAAAGAGGAGGGTTCCCGGGATGTCTGGATCGGTTTTGTCTTTACTCCTGAAGGTATTGAGTAGAAAAATCAGGTTTTTTTTAGCCAACGGTTGTCAAGCTGTAGTGATGATTAATACTTTTTCTCTGTTTTTTACTATATTTCACTATGTTTACATTCGGGTGGTTCGTTTTCGTTGAGATTTATTACAAATATATTGCAACTTATTAGTCAAAGTTATCCGTAACGATTAAAGCTTTGTCAGTGACATGATTCAATTTTTTCGAGGTTTTGTTCCCGGCATTTTTGTAATGCTCTTTTGTCTGGTTTTTTCACCCTTGTATCTCACCGCGGCTGAGGGTCAGGAGTATATAGCCATTCGTAAAGAGGGAGCTGGCAACATCGCCCTTGTGCTTGACAAACTGGACGCAAGAGGCCGAAAAGAGACGAGGTTTGCCCAGAGTCTTGATGCCACCATGCATGATGGTCTTGATTTTACCAAGCTCTTTTCCCTGATCTCCCCTCCGCTTAACGTCAAAGACATCAGCGACAGGAAGAACGTGGTTATTAATTTCCCTGCGCTGACTTCAGTGGGTGCAGAGGTTTACGCCGGCGGAGTGGTCACGATGAAATCAGATATGATTATTCTTGATATGAAGGTGTACGAGGCTGCCGGGTCCAAATTGCTCTTGAACAAAACCTATACTGGAACGGAGGCAAATCTTCGCTCTGTTGGCCATGCTTTTTGTGCAGATCTTGTTGAACTTCTTACCGGTAAAAAGTCGGTATTCGGCAGTAAGATAGTCTTTGTTTCAAATAAAACCGGTTTCAAGGAGATCTACCAGTGTGACTTTGATGGATATGGTGTTGAGCAATTAACTAATTCGAAATCCATTTCCATGAATCCGACGCTCTCTCCAGATGGAAAAAATCTCGCCTATATTGATTTTACCTCTGGCAGGCCGACTCTTTATATCAAGAACCTTAACGGCGGCAGGACTGCAGCAGTAGGCAAAAGTGCCGTCAGTATTGACCCGGGCTGGAGAAACAACAACGAGTTAGCGGCAACACTCTCCTTTGATGGCAATCAGGAAATCTATCTCGTAAACAGTGATGGGACGCTTTCAAGACGGGTTACGAACAGCAAAAGTATTGATATTTCGCCCACGTTTTCTCCTGATGGCAGCAAGATGGCCTTTGTTTCATCGAGAAATGGCCTCCCTCAAATCTTCATTCAGGATATTGCGTCCGGGCAGGTAAAGAGGCTTACCTTCAGTGGGCGTTATAATACACAGCCATCATGGTCTCCTGCGGGTGATAAAATTGTGTATACTACATGGGAAAAGGGTGGTGAAATTAATATATTCACAATAAACGCTGATGGATCGGGTCTCTTGCAGTTAACGCAGAGATGCGGTGAGAACAAGTCGCCTTCCTGGTCTCCGAATGGTGATATGATTGTTTTTACTTCAAACAGGCAAGGGAGGGAGAAATTGTACGTCATGAATTCGAAGGGGGGGGACGAACGAGTGTTGTTGCAGGTTGATGGTGAGCAGACGCAGCCATCTTGGTCATTATTTCGGTAGTACTATTATATCTTGAAATAACAATGAAAAAAGGGGGAAAAATGAAAACAATGAAGCCTTTGTTAAGATCGCTGTTTATTCCGACGATGCTTTTACTTGGAGCATGTGGTTGCTGTGAAGAGGTTGTAGCGCCACCGCCACCGCCACCTCCGGCAGCTCCTGTTGTTTTGCCTGGTCTTGGTGACGTCTTCTATGATTTTGACCGTTCTGAGCTTCGTGCGGATGCGGTTGATCAGTTGAAGACCAATGCCAACTGGATTACAGCAAATACAGCAAATAGTGTCACCATCGAAGGTCATTGCGATGAGAGAGGCACAAGTGAGTATAATCTTGCTCTTGGTGAGCGCCGTGCAAACAGTGCGAAGGATTATATTGTCAATCTTGGTGTTGCTCCTGCACGCCTGAAGACCGTCAGCTATGGTGAAGAGAAACCATTTGCTCTCGGCCACACTGAAGATGCATGGGCTCAGAACAGAAGGGCTCATTTTGTTGCAGAATAATAAGATGTTTCGCTGAAAACATAAGGGGTGGATGTAAGGTTTTGTCTGCCCCTTTTTTTTATCAATGAATAATTAAGATGAACCCATGAAAAGAAACAGCATCATTGTTTTCGCTTTGATGGTGACCGCCGGATGTTCATCAAAAAGCGCAGTAACTCCTGATGACGCTTCGTCAGGTCAGTCCTCCTCCTCATCCTCCTCATCGTTCCCGCGCTCTCCATCTGGCTATGGTTTTGATGAATGGCAGACAGGGCCGCTGGGAGATGTGTTTTTTGATTATGACAGCGCTATTTTGAGCACGGAGGCTCAGGAGCAGTTGAAGCAAAATGGGGGATGGATAGAGAGCAATGTTTCGAAGAGTGCCCTTATTGAAGGCCATTGTGATGACAGGGGGACTTCTGAATACAACCTCGCTCTTGGAGATCGCAGAGCAGCAAGTGCAAAAGAGTATCTGGTCAGGTTTGGTATTTCTGCCTCTCGCCTTGAAACTGTCAGTTTTGGAGAAGAACGTCCCTTTGTTTCAGGCCAGAGTGAAGAGGCCTGGGCTAAAAACCGTCGGGCACACTTTGTTGTAAAATAACTGGAAGAAACCCCTTTACTGGCTATGCATAAAAAGATTAAACCCTTTATCTTTTTTCCGGTTCTCGCTTTGTCGGCCTGTGCATCAAAACAGGATCTTCTTGTTGTTGAAGATAACGTGAGAAAACTGAAAACTGAATCTGAAACCATTAAAACCCAGACGGCAGTATCCTATTCAGATGTTCAGCAGGTTCGGGATGATGTTTCACGGTTACAGGGCAGCATTGAAGAGATTTCCCATAATAATCGTCAGACTTTTGGTCGGCTTGGAATGGAGGACTCTCTGCTGGTGCACAAGGTTGATGAGCTGGAATTGAGGTTGCAGAAAATTGAGCAGTATATTGCTCCTGCAAAACAGGAGATTCCCTCTTCTTCGTCATCCTCACTGGCGACCGTTCCGTTGACTGACGCGGCGTTGCTCAGTGATGGAGAGGTTAAGCTCAACCAGAAAAACTATTCTGCTGCAAGGGAGAGTTTTAACTTGCTGTTACAGAGGACGCCTCCATCAGCTCTTGCCGGTGAGGCACAGTTTTATGTTGCAGAAAGCTATTTCGATGAGAAATGGTACGAAAAAGCCATTCTTGAATATCAGGTAGTTATCTCAAAGTATACCAAAAGCAGTCAGCGTCCGGCAGCCCTCTACAAACAGGCACTCTCGTTTGAATTGACGGGGGACGCTGTCAATGCAAAAGCAAGGTTCAAGGATTTGGTCAGCATCTATCCGGCCTCTTCTCAAGCGGCTCTTGCTCGAAAAAAACTGCAATAGGGTTTTATGACGTGAGGTGAATATGAGAGTAAACAACAATAGCCCCGGTTAAGCCGGGGTTATTTCGTGCGGGTTGAGGTATGAATTTACAGGGATCGAATTGGTCAGGCTAACTGAAAAATTCATCAACAGTGTAGGTTCGCCGGTCAATTTCAACACACAGTTTTTTCTGGAGTGAGCTGTAAAAGACAGGTATGTCCCTCATGGTCCATTTTATGCCACGGCCATCAAAGTCAATGACGTAGCGATTTTCGTTGTCCAGCACCTTCTTTTTGAGATCAATACCGATATCCGGCTGGGTTGAGAGCACAAAAAGATCAATTTCACCCGAAATAATTTTATCGATCATCTCCTTGGTCGGAGACAGTTTTCTGCGTCCTGAGGTCGGGCTTATCTGGATGTGAAGGTTGTCCCAACCATCCCTTTTTGCAGAAGTTATATAATATTTTTCTGCTTTATGCGCCGCATTACCTGACCATGGACCTGATGTACTGACTCTGACCTGATTCGTGCCGGTATCTGGACGGCTGAGTTGAGGTTGCATGGTTTGCACGGTTAAATTTTGCAAATATAAAACACTCCGGTGTTCTGCCTTCAATAAGAATTAAATTAGCAAAACCCTGTTAAATAAACAAAGGGATTCACTCCTGAATCCCTCTGTTCATGAAGACAGACCTCTTTTTATCGGCTGTTACTTTTCGTTGCCATCAATTACTTCATATTCAGCATTTTCAACATTGCCATCTGCGCCGCTTTTTCTCGTTTTCTCGCTGCTCCCGCCCTGCGCTTCCGGCTCAGACTTTGACGATGCCTGGTCCGGTGACTGATAAAGGTGAGAGGCGATTTCGCTCCACTCCTTGTTGACCTCTTCCATAGCAGATTTAATAGACTCAATCGTTCCGTTTTTATAGGCTTCCTTGAGCTTTTCCAGTGATCCTTCCAGTTGAGGTCGTTTGTCGGCCGGTATTTTATCGCCGAGCTCCTTCAACTGTTTTTCAGTGCTGAAAATAAGGGAATCCGCTATGTTTCTGGTATCAATCTCTTCCTTGCGTTTCTGATCTTCTGCCGCATGTGCTTTCGCATCATCCTTCATCTTATTTATTTCTGCGTCAGTGAGCTTGCTGCTCGACTCGATTCTTATGCTCTGCTCTTTTCCGATAGCCTTGTCTTTTGCTGATACGTTCAGAATGCCGTTGGAATCAATGTCAAAAGTAACCTCGATCTGCGGCATACCTCTTGGAGATGGTGGAATATCGCCAAGGTGGAAACGGCCCAATGTTTTGTTGTCGGAGGCCATTGGACGCTCTCCTTGCAGTACATGCACTTCAACAGAGGTCTGGTTATCACCGGCAGTTGAAAAGACCTCCTGTTTTCTTGTCGGAATTGTGGTGTTTGCGTCGATAAGCTTGGTCATGACGCCACCAAGGGTTTCAATGCCGAGAGAGAGTGGAGTGACATCAAGCAACAGCACGTCAGTAACATCTCCCTTGAGAACACCACCCTGGATCGCCGCGCCTATGGCAACAACTTCATCCGGGTTGACACTTCTATTTGGCTCTTTTCCGAAAAAGTCTTTGACCAGTGCCTGTACTTTCGGTATGCGTGTTGAACCGCCAACCAGAACAACTTCATCAATTTCCTTCATCTCAACTTTGGAATTCTTGATGGCACGGCGGCAAGGATCAAGAATCTTGTCGAAGAGATCGGCACACAATGCCTCAAATTTGGCACGGGTAAGATTGATCACAAGGTGTTTCGGCCCTTCCTGTGTTGCCGTAATGAAGGGGAGGTTGATCTCTGTATCCGTTCTTGAAGAGAGTTCGATTTTTGCTTTTTCAGCCGCCTCTTTCAAACGCTGCAGGGTAATTGCATCTTTGCGAAGATCGATTCCCTCCTGTTTTTTGAACTCGTCTGCGATATAGTCGATAATTTTCTGGTCAAAGTCATCTCCGCCGAGATGGGTGTCGCCGTCGGTTGACTTCACTTCAAAAACACCATCACCAAGCTCAAGAATGGAGATGTCAAAGGTTCCGCCTCCAAGATCGAAGACCGCAACTTTTTCACTCTCCTGTTTTCTGTCGAGGCCGTAGGCAAGAGCAGCGGCTGTTGGCTCATTGATGATACGTTTGACCTCAAGCCCGGCGATACGTCCAGCATCTTTCGTTGCCTGCCGCTGGGCATCATTAAAATATGCAGGAACGGTGATAACTGCTTCGGTAACCTTTTCGCCAAGAAAGTCTTCAGCCGTTTGCTTCATTTTCTGCAAAATCATTGCTGAAACTTCCTGTGGCGAGTAGATTTTGTCGTTGATTTTTACCCGAGCCTCACCATTTTCGTTGATGATTTCATAGGGTGCAAGCTTCTTTTCGTTGGTGATTTCATCATATTTGCGTCCCATGAAACGCTTGATCGAAAAAATGGTGTTCTTCGGGTTTGTGATGGCCTGTCTTTTGGCGGCCTGTCCGACCAGACGATCACCTGTTTTCGTTAAAGCTATGATTGAGGGTGTTGTACGGTTCCCCTCTGAATTCTCAATAACCGTTGGTTGCGATCCCTGCATGACAGACACACAAGAGTTCGTGGTGCCAAGGTCGATGCCGATAATTTTACCCATTGTGAATGTTCCTTATTTGAACGTGATATAAAAGATGCCCGACGCAGAATCGTTGACATCGGGCACAGACTTACATGCGAAATTAACTGATAGAAATTTCCTTTTTCTTTTTTGCTGGTGCGGCCTTGGGAAGGGCTACATGAAGTATCCCGTTACTGAAATCCGCACTGATGTTCTCCTGATCAATCATCTCGCCAAGATTAAAGCTTCTTGAAAAACTTCCAGAGCTTCTCTCAATGCGGTGATAATTCTTTTTGCTCTCATCGGTTTCCACTTTTTTTTCAGCTTTGATGGTCAGCACATCATCCTCAATATTGAGCGCTACATTTTCCTTGGCGATGCCGGGAAGTTCAGCATCAATATGAAAACCCGTCTCATCTTCTGAAATATCAACCTTGAACGCCGGAGCAGAAGGCTGCTGCGTACCCGACCAGATATCATCAAACAGTCTCATTGGGTCTTTCGATAATTGTACAAGCATTGCGTCCTCCGTTTTATTTTTTTTGTTATTGCAGTAACCAATTGTTGTGAAAATTTCTACAACAATAAATCATCAAAAAACGTGCCAAAGCCTTTTTGCCACACGTTTCGCAATGATTTTGTCGGTAATGACATTTTGTCGGTAAAAATGTCATACTGTTTCCGGCGGAAAGAAAAAATGTCAGACAGTTGCTATGATGACAAAGGAGCTGACAGGGAGGGGAGATTAGACGACTATAGCGCAATGCCGATGCAATCCCTGCTGAGGCAAGTTGTTGCGGATGGTCGCCCTTATGACAGTGAAGACTGGACGTCCTTTACCCAGCGGAGTTGCGACTGAAGGTTTTCAACCACCCCCTTTGAGCTCAGATAACAGGCGTAAATAACGCTCTCATCAATGATACGGTAGTAACTTTTCAGTCCTTCTTTTCTGCGGCTTACAATACCACTCTCGTACATCAGTGCCAGATGTTTTGAGATGTTTGCCTGGCTTGCATCGATTTCATTAACGATCTCCTGAACCGTATGCTCTTTCTCACAAAGAGTGCGCAATATTTTAAGCCTCATTGGCTCAGAGAGCAGCTTGAATCGTCCGGAAATTGCTTCAAGCATCTCATTTGGCATATTGAGATGCCACTTTTTCACTTCATCCTCTGTGATGGTAAGGGACTTTTTCATAATATATCCGGGTTACTGCTGAGAGTGTTATTCATAAAGAAGGGACTCTTCGTGTTCTTTGGTGTTGAAGCTGGTTAGTTGCATAATCGAAATCATCAAGGTTTCAGGGGCCTTGAACTGGATAATTTTTTCCCGGATGATCATCTTTGTTTTTTTTGCATCCTCATACTCTCCCCTGCACTCACTGCATTCCGACAGATGAAGGAGAAAATCCCTCTCTTCACTCAGAGAAAGTTCGCCATCTACGCAGGCACTGATAAGTACGCCAGCTTTTTTGCAGTTCATAATAAAAAAAGTTTGTGCGTCTTGATTTATTGATCGTTATCGTTATCGTTGTTGAAGCCGTACTTTTTTGCATACTCCTCAAGCTGAGCACGAAGCAACTTCCTACCCCGGTACAGTCTTGATCGTACTGTTCCGATCGGGCTTTCTACCATATTTGCGATCTCTTCATAGGTAAAACCTTCAATATCACACAACTGAATCACCTCCCTGAACTCTTCAGGCAGAGAGTGAAGCGCCTGATAGACCTCTTCATGGAGCAATGAATGGAAATAATCACTATCTGTTTCACTGGTATCATTCCGTGTGTCCTTTATCGAATGATAAAAATCCTTGATCAAATCATAATCAACCTTACCGGGCTCCTTCGAGTTTTTGCGAAACCGATTGATATAGTTGTTTTTCAGGATTTTAAACAGCCATGCCTTGCAGTTTGTTCCCCGCTCAAAAGAATTAAAAAAACGATAGGCCTTGAGATAGGTCTCCTGTACCAGATCTTCCGCATCACTCGGATTCATCGTCAGGTGAAGCGAATAGTTATAGAGTGCATTGAGATGCACCACAGCTTCTCTCTGAAACTCAAGTTGTTTTTGACGCTCCTCACGTGAGAGTGACTCTTTTATTGTCCTGGTTTTTGCCTGACGGGTCGGATCGGGTTTATCCATGAGCTGTAATCTTCCAGGGTTCAAATATGGTTGTTTTGCATTCAAGAGAATCTTTACGCAAAATAATTAATTTAAAACAATATATTTTAAGGCTTTTCTGAACTTCTTCAACAAAATCAAAACACACTGGTTCCATGAATGAATCTGCTGCTCTTTCTGCTGATGTCATTGTTGTCGGCTCCGGAATTGGAGGGCTTACTGCAGCCGCATTGCTTCAAGAGAGGGGTATTTCAACGCTTGTTTTTGAGAAGAACCGCTATGCGGGGGGAAGCTGCTCTTCATTCTGCAGGGAGGGCTATCGTTTTGATGCAGGCGCGTCTGTGTTTTATGGTTTTGGTGAGAACAAAACGAGCGGTACCCTGAACCTGCATACACGAATATTCAGGAAGCTTGGAGTTGAGGTTCCTGCCATTATGGATCCGGTTCAAATTCATTATCATCTTCCCAATGGTTTTTCCATACCGGCTTTTTATGACCGTCACGCTTTTCTCGATACTCTTGCTGCCCGTTTTCCGCATGAAGCGGAAGGAATAAAACGTTTTTACCGTGAACTTGACGAAGTATACGAAATTCTCAGCGCCATGCCTGCCGGTTCGCTTGAGGATGTGACGCATCTGCTTGCAGTCGGTTCAGCAAATCCGCTCAAAACCGTTGCGCTTGCCTTGAAAAGCTTTCGTTCAATGGGCAAAACCGCCAGGCGCTATATTCATGATGAAGAACTTCTTCGCTTTATTGATATAGAGGCCTACTCATGGGCGGTACAGGATGCGGTTGCAACACCGCTGGTCAATGCCGGGATATGCCTTGCTGATCGCCATTTTGGTGGTATCAACTATCCTGTAGGTGGTTCAGGAGCCATTCCTGAAGCTTTGTGCAAAGGAATTGAGAAGTTTGGCGGGCGAATCTGCTATCAGTCGGAGGTTGCGGAGATTCTGGTCAACAACGGAGAGGCTCATGGCGTGATGCTTGCTGATGGCTCGAAGCACTATGCAAAGGCGGTAATCAGCAATGCTACCGTATGGGATACCTTTAATCGCCTCGTTACCGATTCACGCTACAGGGTTGATGAAAAAAGATTTCTTCGAGCGCCAAGCTGGTTTCAGCTTTTTCTCGGCGTTGATGCCTCCGTGATTCCCGAAGGGTTTCATGTGCACCATATTCTTGTTGATGATTGGAAGAGCTACAACAAAACCGGCGGTACCATCTATTTTTCGGCTCCAACCATTCTCGATCCCTCGCTGGCACCTGCCGGCAAGCATATTGTCCATGCCTTCGTGACCGGAGAGGTTGACGAGTGGCAGCACTATGAGAGGGGGAGCAGCGCCTATCTTGCAGCAAAGGAGGAGGTGGCTGCAGGAGTGATTGCCCGGACGGAGAGGATTTTGCCCGGATTGTCGAAGGCGGTTGAGCTCAAAGTGCTTGCCACGCCGCTCACCCATGAGCGCTATCTCAACCGCTTTAAAGGATCCTACGGGCCGCTGATGAAACCTGGACAGAATATTCTGCAGAAACCGCAGAACACAACACCGATAAAAAATCTTTTTGCCGCAGGTGACAGTACCTTTCCCGGTCAGGGCGTCATAGCCGTAACCTATTCCGGTGTATCGTGTGCCTCCTATATTGCAAGAAAATTTGGCAAGCCGCTTGATGAACTCCTGTAGTAGTAGTAGTCAGATGCTTCAGGAGGCGGCCAGCAGCATATCGATCTCCCTGAATGGTACGTCGGTCAGTTCTGCGAGAATTTTTTTTGTGACGTAGCCCTTGAAAATGTAGGTGCCCTTCCTCAAACTGTGGCTTTTCCAGAGAATATCAGAAATCGTCTCGTGTCCCGTCAGTTTCAGAAGAAAGGGGAGAAGGGTATTGGTCAGGGCAAAAGAGGCGGTCTTTGCAACGGCTGAAGGGATGTTCGGGACGCAGTAGTGGGTAACGCCATGCTTCACATAGATCGGGTTTGTGTGTGAGGTGTGGCGGCTTGTGGCGAAGCAGGCTCCCTGATCAATCGAAACGTCAATAATAACTGAACCGGGTTTCATTGATTTTACCACCTGTTCACTGACCAGTGGCTTGGTAATTTTCTGGCGCGGACTGAGGGCGCCAATCAGCACATCCGACATCTTTGCAATTTCGGCGATGTAGTGATCGTTGGCAATAGCCGTGACAAGGTGGCGGTTGAAAAATGCTTCAAAGCGCCGCAGCCGGTTGATCTCCTTGTCGATGACGGTGACCTGTGCACCAAGTCCGAGTGCATCCTGCGCGGCAAACAGCCCTACGGTTCCCGCCCCGATAATGGTAACCCAGGCAGGCGGAACACCGGCAATGCCTCCAAGAAGAATACCACTGCCACCATAGCCGGTTTCAAGGTATTTTGCTGCCGTTTGTATGGCCAGAGAACCGGCGATTTCGCTCAATGTCCTCACAATCGGCAATTCACCATCCCTTGTTTCGATAAATTCAAATCCGATGGCCGTAATATTTTTTTCAATCAGTGTTTTTATCAAGCGGGGAGTAACCGTACCAAGATGCAGTGCCGAAATGAGCAGTTGGCCCGGCATAAAGAGCGAAAGTTCATCTTGCTGCGGGGGAGAGACCTTGACGATGACGTTGGATTGCTCATAGAGCTCTTCGGGTGACTCGGCAATGGTTGCGCCAGCTTCACCATAAGCGAGATCGGTGAAGTTGCAGAAATTGCCCGCCGATTTTTCGATGATCACCCTGATGCCCTGCTCAACAAGTATTTGTACGCCGGGCGGCGAGATAGCAACCCGGCGTTCATCCTGAGCCCGTTCTTTGGGAATGCCAAGAACAATTTCCATTGTTTTTTCAGGCTTTATCAGCCAGCGTTCAAGCGTTTTTGCGCCAAGCTCAAACTCAACATCCCCAATATCAGAAGCGTACCCCATCGGCAGTTCAATGGTTGAAAGAGAAAAAACAAAATATAGTCAATTTCGTGGCCGCCCCAAGCTGTCTCAATCAACACACACTCGTTTCACTCTTCTCATTGCCACAGCAGCCGAAGGAAAAAGCACGGAAAACAAGCTGCCAGCCGTCACCGATTCCAGTCAGCACATCACAGAAGAGTTGCCAGAGATCAAACTCCCTCCCCGCCTGCAGACGTAAGGTGTCGGGTACCTTGACCATCGCTTCCCATCCCATGATTGCGGCGTAGCTGGCCAAATCCAGTGGATTCGTTTCAAGCAGGTGGCGTACCTCTTCGACTGCCGACACCACTCTTATGGTGCCCGTTTTTTCAACCGTGGCCTGGCAGGCCATTCTCGTTCCTGCTTTCAGAAGGTTCTCAGAGAGGATAGCCTTCTCCTCTTCACTGACCGGAGAGAGCAGTTCAGCCCCCTCAAGCACCTTGACATAGCAGGTCTGACAGATGGTGTTTCCGCCGCAGAAGTATCCTATATGCTCGTGATTTATGCGGGCAACTTCAAGCAGTCTGTCACCCTGATTCGCCTCATACTGATGATTATTGATCGTGATTTGCATGATATTTTGATGTTATGATTCTAAAATACAGGACTTTTTTTGTCCTGTTACTTGTAACACTGTTGCTGTTGCAAAAGTTGCGTTTGCGAATGGAATTTATGAAAGATGAGTATGGTTCAGAGGTAAATGCTACCGGTCACTCCAACGTTATTGAGCATCAATCACCAATACCATAACGGAAAGGAGCCGAGTCAATGAGCAACTATGTATGGGGTTCGAGTGTCCGCCGCTGATGAAAATAGTGAAACATGTTGTATCGTAAACCATACACCAACATGTTGAATATCCTGCTGATATGGAAACCATTATTATCGAAAAGCTGCCGGAAGGGGTTTATCTGGCAACTTCCGATACGTTGCAGGGCCTTGTAGCTCAGGGGAGAACGATTCGGTGAAACACTCGAGATTGTTCGTGATGTAGCTAAACTGCTTCTTGAAGCGAGTCAGGAATCGCAAAAAGAGCTTTTTTTTACCCAGAAATCGTTTATTAACCGTTCATCGCAGAGTCATTTCCTTTATGACAACCTCCATCCGGGTCACATAAACTTCCTCGTGCAGGCGTGTCTGGATCTCTTCGCTGGATGCGTTCTCAAAGAATAACTCCAGGGCTTCACGCAGATTCTCTCGGGCCTCTTCAATAGTATCTCCCTGGCTTGCAATATCAAAGTTCGGGCAAAGAGATACATATCCATCCTCAGTAAATTCCATTCAACATTCAATCGCTCGTGACGTAGCTAAAATGCTTCTTGAAAAGGGTTATAATGCCGCCTCTTTCGACGCCAGCTCCAGCTTTTTCAGCAATTCCGTATAGCGGTGCAGCAAGCCGGCGGGCGTTGTGTCGCTGCCGGAAGGGTGGTGCAGCACAAGCTTCATCTTTTTATCCATCTTGAATCCCGGTTTGTACTCCTGCATCCAGGGTTCCTGTACCGAAACAAAGAGGTATTGCAGGAACTCCTTGTTGGCAAGCTGATCGTTATCCTGATCAGGCAAATAGAGAAACGTACACAGCGGCTGGAGGTCAATTTTTTCGAGGCTGAGAGCTGACGCCGTGATTTTGAGTTTTGTCAGCAGCAGCAGGTTTGCAACCTCTTCGGGGAGGGGGCCGAAGCGATCCTTGAACTCGGTCTCCAGGTTATCGACCTTATGCTCTGTAGAGGCTTTCGCGATTTTGTCATAAAAGGCAAAGCGTTCGGGGGTTGCGGTGAGATAGTATTCAGGAATGAGTGCGTCAAAAAAGAAGAGAAGGTCACACGCTTTTGTCGCTCTTGCAGCCTTTGCCCCCTCGGCCGAAAACATGTGGCTGAACTCGGTTGATTTGAGTTCAGCAACGGTCTCTTCAAGCATTTTCTGGTAGAGATCGAAGCCGAGTTCATGGATATAGCCCGACTGTTCGGCGCCGAGCAGGTTGCCCGCCCCCCGGATATCGAGGTCGCGCAAGGCAATGTTGAAACCCGATCCCAGTTCCGTAAAGCTTTCAATAACGGCCAGGCGCTGCACGGCATCCTTTTTCAGGGTGTTGAGCGGCGGGGTGATGAGGTAGCAATAGGCTTTCCGTTCACTCCGTCCCACCCTTCCGCGTAACTGGTAGAGGTCGGAGAGCCCGAACATGTCGGCGCGGTTGATGATGATGGTATTGGCATTGGAGATGTCGAGCCCGGAACCGATGATGGTGGTGGAGATCAGCACATCCACCTCCTTCTGCATGAAATCCATCATGATCTTTTCGAGCTCTCTCGGGGGAAGTTGGCCGTGCGCAAAGACTATCCGGGCTGAGGGGACAAGATCGCGAAGTGTTTGCAGGATATCCTCGAGTGATGCAATGCGGTTATGGAGAAAAAATACCTGCCCCTCGCGCGTAATCTCCCTCTTGATAGCCGACTGGATCAGCGCCGGATCATAATCGGTTATGAGGGTTTCAACGGGCTGGCGGTTTTTTGGAGGGGTCGAAACAATGGAGAGATCCCGGGCACCAAGCATCGAAAACTGGAGGGTTCGCGGGATGGGGGTGGCCGACATGGTCAGCGTATCGACCCCGGGGAACTGTTCGCGCAGCTTCTCTTTGACCTCCACGCCAAAGTGCTGCTCTTCATCAATAACAAGCAGTCCGAGATCTTTGAACAGCACATCTTTTGAGACGAGCCGGTGGGTACCGATGACAATATCAACTTTTCCTGCTGCTATTTTTTTGATGATCTCCTGCTGCTCCTTGCGCGTCACAAAGCGGCTGAGCACGGCTATTGAGATCGGGAAATTCTCAAACCGTCTGGTAAAGGATTCCGCATGCTGGTGGGCGAGTATCGTTGTCGGAGTCAGCACGGCAACCTGTTTGCCGGATTCAACCGCCTTGAATGCCGAGCGCATGGCAATTTCGGTTTTGCCAAAACCCGCATCGCCGCAGATCAGCCGATCCATCGGGTGTGGTTCCTGCATATCCTTTTTGACATCATGAATTGCCTTGAGCTGATCGGGTGTTTCGTCGAAAATAAACGAGGCTTCGAATTCACGCATGTAGATGGAGTCAGGTGCAAAGGCAAAACCACTCTGCATTTTCCGCTGTGCATAGACCTTGATCAAGTTGATGGCAATATCGCGGAGCTGCTTGCGGACTTTATCCTTTTTTGCGGCCCATTTTGAACTGCCAAGCTTTGAGAGGGCTGGGAGAGAGCTTTCGGATGCCGTATACTTCGAGAGCAGACGGATATTCTGGATATTGACAAAAAGCTTGTCGCCTCCCGCATATTCTACAAGTACACACTCCTGCTCGGAATTTCCGGCTGTTATGGTTTCAAGTGAGCGAAAAATACCGATGCCGTAATCCTCATGGACAACGTAGTCGCCCACTTTTAGCTTATGGAGATCCTTGAGTGAGATGCCCCGAATTTTTCTTTTCCGGTGCGCCTTGTGGGCGTGCAGCTTGCCGAAGATGTCCGATTCGGTATAGAGGTCAAGATCACCGAAAATAAAGCCGGTGTGGAGGTTGAGCGGAATCCAGCTTGCTTCAAGTTGGCCGGTGTTTGTTGAGTTCGATATCTCCTCGGCAAGAAAATCGGTCAACTCGGCAATTTCGCGGCGTGAACTGGTTGCAAAGAGGGGCTTTTTGTGTTCTGCGGTCTCCTGCTGGAGCAGCGTTGCAAGAGTGCGGAAATTGGCGTTCAGTTTTTTCTGCGGGGTTGAACAGAAATCGATTGCCGAAGGTGCAGCAGCGTCAATTATGATAGTCTGGAAGCGTGAAAGCGCTCTCGTCATGCCCTCATGGTTATCCCGTAACGCAAATTCCGAGCTGTCATCAATGATAATGAGCGTAGAGTGGTCAAGATAATCAAGAATCGTTGTTTCCGTCTCTGTGGTGCTGTGCAGTGCATCGGTAAAACTGGCGGTCAGATCGGCAGTCAACACTGTTTTGCCTGAAAGTTGACTGTTGATGTCAAACAGACGCAGTGAGGTGACGGTATCGCCGAAAAATTCTATCCGTACGGGTTCCCGCGCCCCGAAAGGAAAGACGTCAATGATTGAACCGCGCACAGAGAACTCTCCCTCATCTTCAACAAACTCCCTCAGTTCAAAGCTGTTTGCTGCAAGAAAGCGTTTCAGTGTTTCATATCCTGTATGGAGATCGGTTGTCAGCCGGAAAATCCGTCTCTCGGCTTCGGCTGGTGAGCAAAGGGTGACCTCAAGATCATCAAAAAAGGAGAGAATGACCGATTTTTTTTTGGTTGAAAGTGCTCCGATTGAGAGGGAGAGTTCATCCGAAGTGTTGCAGATACTCTCTTTTGGCAGAAGGGCTGCAAAATCATTTTCATAGCGCTCGAAGCTGTTCTGGCCACAGAGAACCATGAGTGATGAGGGATGGTCAGTAAAAAGTGCTGCTGCAATGACCGATGAGAGTGATCCTTGCAGGCCGGAGATAGAGGTTGGGGTATTGGTGCCTTTATTGCCGGGCAGGTTTGTTGCCAGTACCTTTTTCAGCAAGGCGTATGGACTTGATTGCCTGATGGTATCAAAAAGAAAACCGGAATTTTTTTTGATGACGGTACTGCTTTGCGGGTCAGAATCGGATAACGTTTTCATATGTAGCGTACAAACCATATTTTCATGCTTGATTCCGGCAAAACGGAACCTTTGAAACCAGCGCCTGCGGGTAAGATTGTTAAATATGGAAAAAATTCTTGAACTGAAAAATCTCAGAACCTACTACTCAACAGAGAGTGGGGTTGCAAAAGCCGTTGATGGAGTGAGCTTTTCGCTGGGCCGCAATCGTACGCTGGGAATTGTCGGTGAGTCGGGGTGCGGAAAATCGGTAACGGCGCTCTCTTTGATGCGTCTTGTGCCCATGCCTCCTGGCTATTTCGCAGGCGGAGAGATTTTCTGGAAAGGGAGGGATCTCCTGAAACTTTCTGAAGAAGAAATGCGCAAGTTACGAGGCAATGAGATCGCCATGATCTTTCAGGAGCCGATGAGTTCGCTCAATCCGGTCTTTACCTGCGGCAGTCAAATCATGGAACAGATTCTCATTCACCGTGACGTCAGCCATGCGGAGGCAAAAAAACGCTCTGTTGAACTGCTCAATCTGGTGGGTATTCCAAACCCTGCAGAGCGTTTTTCATCTTATCCTCATGAACTTTCTGGCGGTATGCGCCAGCGGGTGATGATTGCCATGGCGCTCTCCTGCAATCCTGCTTTGCTGATTGCGGATGAACCGACCACAGCGCTTGATGTCACCGTTCAGGCGCAGATTCTTGATCTTATCGGAAAATTGAAATCTGATACAGGGATGAGTGTGATGCTTATTACTCACGATTTTGGGGTTGTGGCCGAACTTTGTGAAGAGGTACTTGTCATGTACGCGTCGAGAGTGGTTGAGAAAGGTTTTGTTCAGCAACTGTTCAACAATCCACTTCATCCCTACACCAGGGGTTTGCTGCACTCTATTCCCCGTCTTGGTTCCTCAAAAGAGCGGCTTCATGTTATCGAAGGCAATGTGCCCAGCGCAGTCAACTTGCCTGAAGGGTGCCGGTTTGCGGGCAGGTGCCCTTATGCCGATGACCGATGCCGTCAGGAACAACCTGAACTGCTCAGTTATGAAGCGGGTCATGAGGCGGCCTGCTGGAAAGTCGGGGAGGTTTAAATGAAAAAAGAGGGCGAATTTAAGTCGCACACAACGGATCACATCCTTCGAGATATCTTTAACGCGATTCCTGAAGGCTTGTTTCTCATGGATCGGCAGGGTATTGTGCTTGAGGCCAATGAGCCTTTTGCTGCCCGCTTTGGGGTAAGTCTCACCGATTGTATTGGTAAAAACGCGTTTGACCTGTTGCCTCCTGATGTGGCAGTTTTTCGAAGAAAAAAGGCTGCGGAAGTGTTACGTACCGCAAAAAGTCTTTCTTTTGAGGCAAATCTGGAGGGGGACAGCTTGCTTCCGGGAAGAAAGATCATCCATATGTCTCCTCTTTTTGGTTTGGACGGAGAGGTAAACCGGTTGGTTGTTTTTACACAGGATATTACCGAGTTCAAGCGTAAGGAAGAGAGCTTGAGAGTTGCACAGGCGGCTCTTGATGGAGATCTTCAAGCAATGGAAAAACTTCACGAAATCTCCGGGCTTTTTGTTCGTGACGGTGATGTAAATGTGGTTTTTGACAAGGTTATTGATGCGGCATGTACTATTACCGGGGCAGAGATGGGAAGTATCCGTCTTGTTGATTCAGCTTCAGGCCGCCTGAAAATCGCTGCCCAGAAGGGTTTCTCCCCGCCTCTTCAGGAATGCTGCCATGACTCCACTGATGGTAGCTGCCTGTGCGACAGTGTGTTGCAACTCAGAGAGCCGGTTATGGTCGAGGATCTCTCCATCTCTCCCCTTATTTTTGGCAGAAAGGAGCTTGAGTCGCATCTTGCTGCAGGCGTACTCTCTTTTCAGTTAACTCCACTGGTGAGCCGCAGCAGAAAGCTGCTTGGCATCCTTACCACCTATTTCCGTACTCCTCACCATACTGAAAACCGTGTTTTGAAACTGCTGAATCTGATTGCAATTCAGATCACCGATATTATAGAACGGACTGAAAAAGAGCGAGCGTTACAGCAAAGTGAGGAGCAACGGCGTATGGCGCAGGAGGCTGCCAAATCAGGGACGTGGATATGGGATATTCAGACTGACAACAATATCTGGTCAGATGAGATCTGGGCGCTTTACGGTCTTGATCCAAACGAGTGTTCACCCTCTTTTGATGCATGGCGGAAGACTTTGCACCCTGATGACCAGGAGCGGGTTGTGCGAGAGGTAGAGAAAGTCGCCTGTAGCGGGGGTGATTTGAATGTTGAGTGGCGCGTGCGACATCATGATGGTCGTGAGTGCTGGCTTATGTCGCGAGGGAGATTGGTTCGTAATGCCGAGGGGATGCCAGTAAAGATGCTTGGCATCGTCATCGACATTACCGAGCGCAAACGGGCCGAAAAACAGCTTTTTGACAGTAATGAGCGCTACAGCTCTCTCTTCATCAATACACTGAATGGAATTGCCTATTGCAGAATGATTTTTCAGGATGATCGTCCGGTTGATTTCATCTATGAACAAGTTAATGCTCGTTTTGAAATGCTGACCGGCCTGAAAAATGTTGAAGGCCGGCGGGTTACAGAGTTGATTCCCGGTTTCGTCGACACCAGTTTTGATCTTTTGGAGATATATGGACGGGTAGCACAAAGCGGTACGTCGGAACGCATTGAGTATTATCTGGAACCTCTGGACATGTGGCTCGATATTTCGGTTTACAGTACCCGATATGAGCACTTTGTTGTGGTGTTTAATGTCATCACAGCGCGCAAAAAGGTAGAATATGCGTTGCGTGAGAGTGAAAAAAAGTTTCGCACGATCACTGAGCAGATGGCCGAAGTGGTTTTTGCCGCTGATAATTCAGGCCGTTTAACTTTTGTATCGCCAGCGATTGAAAAAGTTTTTGGATATACCGCTCAAGAGGTTATTGGTCATTCATTCTCGGAATATCTTGTCGAAGATGAAATTCCACGGTCAATTGCGGTATTCAATGACGCCGTGTTGCATCAGACGATGCGTCAGGTTCTCGAGTTCAAGTATCGGAAAAAAAACGGTTCCGTTTTTTATGGGGAGATTTCTCTGCACTATTTTCATGAAGAGGGACGTTCCGGTGTTATCGGCCTTATTCAGGATATTACAGAGCGAAAGCGCAATGACGCCGTCAAGGAATTTCGTCTCCGCCAGCTTATGCGGCCCGACTCCTGTTCGATTGAAGAGGTGTTGCGCTCAACGCTTGACGAAGCGGAGAGGTTGACAGAAAGCAGCATTGGCTTTTTTCACTTTCTTGAAGCTGATCAGACGACCATTTCACTGCAGGTATGGTCAAGCAGTACGGAAAAAAACAGTTGCAGGGTAGAGGGTTGTTCAGGTCACTATCCGCTCAGCGATGCCGGAGTGTGGGCTGATGCCGTTCGTGAACGCCAGGCTCTGATCCATAACAATTACGAAGAACTTTCAAGCCGCAAAGGGATGCCGGCAGGCCATGCGATGGTAAAACGTGAGTTGGTTGTGCCCATCATGCGTGGCGAGAAGATCATGGCTATTATTGGTATTGGCAATAAAGCGGACGATTATGATCAGGAAGATGTCAAACTTGTATCGGCCCTGGCGAGTATTGCCTGGGATATTATTGGCAGAAAGCAGGCTGAGTTGTCCGAACGCAGAGTTCAGAATGAGCTGGCCAAGGCGCAGAAAATGGAGCTGGTTGGAAGGCTGGCTGGTGGTGTTGCCCATGATTTCAATAACATGCTTTGCGTGATTCTGGGTCATGCTGAAATGGCATTATTTGACAGTCAGCACAATGAAACCGTCACGGCCGCTTTGCAGGAAATTATCAATGCGGCCGAAAAATCTGCTGAGCTTGCCAATCAATTGCTTGCGTTTGCCCGAAAACAGCCCCTGATTGCCAAGGTTCTTGACCTTAATGTTCTTATTGGTGATATGCTGAACATGCTTCGTCGACTCCTTGGTGAATATATCACGCTGGTTTGGTATCCGGGCCAAAACCTCTCTCCTGTATCGATGGACTCATCCCATTTTGACCAGATTCTTGTCAATCTGTGTGTTAATGCACGTGATGCCATAGTGGGGACAGGCACAATCGTTATCAAAACAAAAAATGTAACGCGTCATGAATCCTCTGCATTTGACGGCATTGATATTCCTATCGGTGAATATGTTGTTCTTTCAGTAACTGATGATGGCATCGGTATAGAAGAAAAAAATGCCGATCATGTTTTTGAACCATTTTTTACAACAAAAGAGTCTGGTAAAGGCACCGGTTTGGGACTTTCGACGGTCTATGGTCTTGTCAAACAGAATAACGGCATGATCAAGTTTTTCAGTGAACCGGGCAAGGGGTCGGAGTTCAGTGTCTATTTACCGAAATACAGTGGCAGTGATCTGTCGGTCAAGAGAGAGCGACAGGCAGAACCGGTCAAGCCCGGCGTCGAAACCATACTTGTTGTTGACGACGAAAATGAGATTCTGAAACTGAGTAAAATGATTCTTACGAAACAGGGCTACCATGTCCTGACGGCAAACTCCCCCGGGCAAGCCATCAAGATTGCTGAAGAGCAGGATGGGGATATTCATCTCTTGCTTACGGACATTGTTATGCCGGAAATGAATGGTCGTGTTCTTTCCGAGAAAATCAGCTTGATCTATCCGCAGATAAAGGTGCTCTTCATGTCAGGATATACTGCAGACATTATCGCCACTCAGGGAGAGGTTGACGAGGTCATGAATCTTATCCAAAAGCCTTTCTCCGTAACTAATTTGATAAAAGAGGTGTACGATATCCTGCATCTTTCACAGCACCCGCTGAAGTGAATCAGCGGCTTCAGCCTACGGTATTTTGCAGGGCGGCATCGGTGATGATCTGGCGGTGGAGGGGAATGCGCACGTCAGGGATGAGGTGGTGCGCATAAAAACCCGCTTCGAAAAGTTCATGGTTGATCGTTATGGCGTCATCAGCAACCACAACTCTGTAGGCGACAACAAGGAGGGAGCCGTACAGTTCAACCTCCCGGTGATAGATGCCGATCAGACGGTCAATTTTCCCTTCCAGAGAAGTCTCCTCCATCAGTTCACGCAAGCACCCTTCGTGTGGCTCTTCGCCTGCCTCAAGAAATCCTCCCGGAAGTGCCCACTCATTGAAGGCCGGTTCATGAGCCCGGCGGATGACAAGAAGTTCGTTTTTTGTGTTGACGGTATAGGCGACCGCCACGGGAAGCGGGTTGATATAGTGAACCCAGGAGCATGAGGGACAGAACATTCGATCTCGACCATCGATCAGAGCCTTGTCAAGTCTTTTGCCGCATATCGGACAGAATAAGTATTGCTTCATGGTTTACGAAAGAAACTTTTTGCCGGAGTGATTGATTTACACAAGAGAACGGTTTTATCAACAGAATAAGTTTCGTTTACGCCAATGTCAATACTTCAGCAGGGTGTTATTGCGCCGGCCATATCAGCAAAAGATCAGGACGGAAAGCTGGTGACGCTCGAAGAGTACCGTGGCCACAAGGTTGTGCTCTATTTTTACCCGAAGGATGATACTCCCGGATGCACGAAGGAGGCTTGTGCTTTTCGTGATAATTTCCCTAAATTTAACATCGCGGGGGTGGAAGTACTCGGTGTCAGCATTGATGATGAGGTCAGGCATAAAAAGTTTTCAGAGAAATACCAGCTTCCGTTCCGTCTTGTATCCGATCCGGACAAGAAGATTGTTGAGGCATACGGTGTCTGGGGATTGAAAAAGTTTATGGGGCGCGAGTATATGGGTACCAGCCGGGTGACTTTCCTGATCAATGAGGAGGGCGTCATAGAGCATGTGTGGCCCAAGGTAAGTGTGGCCCAACATGCGGAAGAGTTGCTTAACTATTTGCAGCAAAAAACCTGAGAGAGAGAAAAATGGTAAATGAATTTGACAAGCTTAAAGCCGGAAAACTTCTGCTTGCCTCAGCCAATATGCTTGAATCGAGTTTCAAGCGGACTGTTCTGGTTATGTGTGAGCATAATGAGCGCGGCTCTTTGGGTTTTATACTGAATCGTCCGATGGAGTTCAAGGTTTGTGAAGCCATAGCCGGCTTTGAAGAGGTGGAAGAGCGTCTGCACATGGGAGGGCCTGTTGAGGCTGATACCGTTCATTTTCTCCATTCAAGAGGGGATCTCATTGATGGTTCACTTGAGATTTTTCCCGGACTGTTCTGGGGTGGAGACAAAAACGAGCTCAGTTATCTGCTCAATACCGGTGTGATGTTGCCTTCCGAGATCCGTTTTTTTCTTGGTTATGCAGGCTGGAGCGCCGGACAGCTTCAAGCGGAGTTTGAAGAGGGTGCCTGGTATACGGCCCGGGCATCAAAGGAGATTATTTTCAGTGACGCCTACGAAAGGATGTGGGGGCGCACGGTGCGCTCGAAGGGTGGAGAGTATCAGCTTGTGGCCAACTCTCCCGAGCTTCCCGGATTAAACTGAAGCTATTTTTTTTCAGGAAATGAAAGTCGCCGGATAGTTGTTGTTCCATTGCCTGAAAAAGCATATATAGTACTCCGATTATTCGGAAATTTGTTCTTTGATACAATGGGGATGACAGGCTTTCGACAGGGCAGGTGTAAGATGAAGTTGCACTCCGAGTTTCAGCATGGATGGACTCGTTAAAGAAGTCTATGCAAACATTACATGCAGACGATTATTCGTATGCAATGGCTGCCTGATTAGCACAAGTTAATTAATCAGCCATCGTCCGTTGGGGGATGCGCTTACTCTGAAGCCACCGGATGGCATAACCAGCGCTTGAGCTTCGGTTCGCGCAAGTAAGCTCCGACTGTTTTTGCCTGGAAGAACAGGAGGGTGATACAAAGAGGGATAGTGAACCGAACTTTACAGGTGTAGCACCGGTTCATGAAACACTGAACACCTGAGATGAGTGTGGCAGCTTTATTGAGCAATGTTTTGGACGCGGGTTCGACTCCCGCCATCTCCACAAATGGCCCGTATTGACAATTGTCTGTACGGGCTTTTTTGTTTCCTGCTTCTCAGGCAGTCCACAGGGATATACCCAAATCCCTTTTTGCAGATGCCACAAATTCTGTATATCGTAGAAATTCAGAGGCTTAAAGCTGAAATGAATATCGTGCCTGATTATTTCTTAAGCGGGTTGTCGATACAAAACAGGTTTCCACGGTTTCCCGATGAGGGATTTCCTGATAAGAAAATTCCCATAAACC
>CAIJWE010000037.1 GCA_903824295.1 uncultured Chlorobiaceae bacterium | reverse complement strand
AGCAAAAATGGTTTTTCCTGTATACATTTATCATCCCTTTTCTAAAAATTATGGAATGATAAAAATAACAAGTTTTTTTCAAGTCGGTGACGACCAAAAACGTATCATAACTTGTTTTATTATTAGGCGATAAACAGTGTTGATTTTTTCAACAACCGGACACCAGTGGTTTTTCATACAAGAATCTCTCCAAAATATAGATGAGAGGGCCGTGTGAGTATGGAAAACTGCGTTTCAGGCAAACACTGATGCGAAAGCGAAACGCTCTTATCATGCTGGACAAAAGAGTAGTGCAAAGGCAATGATAATATTAAAGTTGCAGCCATACAAATTAACGCCCGAATCGCTCCTGTTGCTTTTGAGATGATCAAACAACATAAATACGGAATTATCAATACGTCAGAACAGTTACCAGTACTATCGGAAACTGGCGGGAGCAACAACATTTCTGCACTGGAGCCATAAAATGAGAACAATCGTCTTTACAGGCAAGGGAGGTGTCGGTAAAACCTCGATAGCCGCAGCCACAGCGGTAAAAGCGGCGTCTATGGGCTTTAAAACCCTCGTCATCTCCACAGACCCGGCGCACAGCCTTGGTGACTCTTTCGACCTTGAACTTGGGCCCTCTCCTGTCAAGATTGCCGACAACCTCTTCGGGCAGGAGGTAAGCGTCTACGGTGACCTGACACTGAACTGGGAGATAGTCCGTGCCCACTTTGCACACATCATGGAGGTTCAGGGTATCAAGGGAATCTATGTCGAAGAGATGGGTGTTCTGCCCGGCATGGAGGAGCTCTTCTCCCTCTCTTATATCAAGCGATACAACGAATCCGGTGAGTATGATCTTCTCATTGTAGACTGCGCCCCGACCGGCGAAACCCTCCGGCTGCTCTCCCTGCCGGAAACCTTCGGCTGGATGCTGAAGATGATAAGAACCCTCGAGAAGTATGTGGTCAAACCGGTCATACGTCCCCTTTCAAAAAAGGTCGGCCGCCTCCACGACCTGGTGCCTGAAACGGAGGTCTATGACCAGATTGAGCACCTCTTCTCCTCGGTTGAAGGCATCATTGACCTCCTGTCGGACGGAACAAAAACAACGGTGCGCCTGGTCATGAACCCCGAAAAAATGGTAATCAAAGAATCGATGCGAGCGCTCACCTACCTCAACCTCTACGGCATCACCGTTGATCAGGTGGTCATCAACCGGGTCTTCATTGACGCAATTGATGGAGAGTACATGAGTGAATGGAAAACCATACAGCACAAATATATCGAGCAGATTGAGCACTCCTTTTCCCCCATCCCGATCACAAAGGTACCTCTCTTCCGCCGCGAAGTGCTCGGGCTTGAGATGCTGAAAACCGTAGGGGAGGTGGTCTACGGCGACAAAAACCCTCTTGATATCTTCTATAAGGAGGAGCATACCTCCATCTCAAAAGTCAACGAAGGGCACTATATCATGAAACTGCGCCTCCCCTTCGCTTTCGACAACAAGATGGAGACCAATGTTCTGCAGGTTGGCGACTCACTCACCCTGAGAATCGGCAACTATCAGAAAAATGTTATTCTGCCGCTTTTTCTGGCCGGAATGCGGGTAGCCGAAGCCAGTTATGAAGATCAATGGCTGAAAATTGTGTTTAAGAAAAAAGAGCTCGCAGCAGCACCGCAATAGTTGTGACTGTTGCGGCAAACGATATCCTCCCTTCTGGGACCGACAGAAAAACTGTCGTGCAAGATGGCTTGGCTTTTTTATATTCCCTTCTGGCATACCGAGCGGTTTGTCAACCATCTGGAAAAAACAAGTTCCGTAAGTGTTTTTGAAAAAAACCTCTGCATGAACAAACAACTTTTACTGGGCGCTGAAGCCATTGCGCTCGGTGCTCTTGACGCGGGAATATCAGGCGTCTATGCCTATCCCGGAACCCCTTCGACCGAAATAACCGAATACATTCAGAAAAACAGTTTCCTCCGGGAACAACCGCTCCGCTCTGCCTGGTCGGCCAATGAAAAAACCGCCTACGAAGCGGCACTTGGCATGTCGTACACCGGCAAACGGACGCTGGTCTGCATGAAGCATGTCGGGCTGAACGTAGCGGCCGATGCCTTCATCAACTCGGCCATTACCGGTGTCAATGGCGGCCTGGTCGTTGCTGTAGCCGACGACCCCTCAATGCACTCCTCGCAAAACGAGCAGGACAGCCGGGTATACGGAAAATTTGCCATGGTGCCAGTCGTTGAGCCCGCTTCACAGCAGGAGCTCTACGATGCCACACGTTATGCCTTCGATCTTTCAGAAGCAGTACTGCTGCCAGTAATGCTTCGCCTGACCACACGGCTTGCGCATTCACGCGCGGGAGTGGAGGGCAAAGCCGTTCGCTTGCAGAACCCCCTCAATGCTCTCTACGCCCCTGAGCGCTTTGTGCTGATGCCGCATAACGCCCGCCGCCAGTACAACAACCTTCTCGCCATGCAGGAGCGGCTCGAAGAGCTATCGGAGCTCTCCACACTCAACCGGCTGATCCCCGGAACAGGCCGAACCGGCGTTCTTGCCTTTGGCATTGCCTTCAACTCAGTCATGGAGGTGCGTCAGGCATTCAGCCTTGACCTCCCCGTGCTTAAGATCGGGCACTATCCCCTGCCCAGAAAGCAGATCGAAGCTCTTTTCAACTCCTGCGACACCATTCTCATCGCCGAAGAGGGCTACCCGGTCTACGAAGAGCTGCTGAGAGGATATTTCGACCTCCAGAACGGCAAGTGTATCAAGGGGCGACTTGACGGGGCCCTTCCGCGTGCCGGTGAGCTGAACGCCGACAGCGTTGCTCTTGCGCTTGGAGTGACAAAACAAGAGGTGATGGCAATACCAAAAATTATGGTCAACCGCCCGCCGGAACTCTGCAAAGGGTGCGGCCACCGCGACCTCTACGAAGCACTCAACACCGTCATGAGCTTGCACGAGCAGCACCACGTCTTTTCCGATATCGGCTGCTACACGCTCGGAGCCCTGCCTCCCTACAACGCCATTCACACCTGCGTCGATATGGGCGCATCAATCACGATGGCCAAAGGTGCGGCAGACGGTGGACTCCGACCTGCAGTTGCCGTCATTGGCGACTCAACCTTCACGCACTCTGGCATGACCGGCCTGCTCGACGCCATCAATGACCGTTCACCCTTGACCGTCATCATTGCCGACAACGATACCACCGCCATGACCGGTGGCCAGAACTCTTCGGCCAACGGTTCAAAACTTCAGGCAATATGCCTCGGACTTGGCATTGAGAAAACGCATCTGAGAACCATCATCCCCCTGAAATCACACCTCGCCGAGAACATCAAGGTGCTCAGTGAAGAGATTGCCTGGGATGGAGTTTCGGTGGTCATAGCGGTGCGCGAATGTATTGAAACCGCTGCACGGAAAAAACGGAATCCGGCGGCCAACCTTTAACGAGACCATGCAGACCAACATCATTCTTGCTGGAGTCGGAGGACAGGGAATACTCACCATCGCCGCAGTGATCGATCTTGCGGCCCTGCAAAGCGGCCTCACTATCCGTCAGGCAGAGGTGCACGGCATGAGCCAGCGAGGCGGAGCAGTACAGTCACACCTGCGGATTTCTGACCGTGAAATCTACTCCGACCTCATCGCAGAGGGTACCGCCAACCTTATCCTTTCGGTGGAACCGCTCGAAGCGTTGCGCTACCTCCCTTTTCTCGCCACAGAAGGACGGATTGTCACCTCCACAGAGTCCTTCATCAATATGGAGGGCTATCCGGCAATAGAGGAGATTATCAATGAGCTGCATCGCACCAACCAGCCTGTGCTGGTCAACGCGGCGGAGCTTGCACGCAAGGCTGGCAGCCCGAGAACATCAAACATGGTGATGCTCGGCGCTGCCGCTTCCTTGACCGGTATTGTACCGGAAAAGATTGAAAGCTCCATAGAGCAGCTCTTTCGGGCAAAAGGAGCCGATATTGTTGCCATGAACATCCGGGCATTCAGAACAGGAGAAGCATTCTTTCACCATCAAGCAACCGTGTCATGATCTGGAACAAGCAATACGAGTGCATGGAGCGCGAAGAGCTCCTCAACATCCAGGGAGAGCGTGTCAAAACAATGGTACAGCGGGTCTACGACTCGGTTCCCTTTTACCGAAAAAAGCTTCAGGATGCGGGCATCGAACCGGGCGACATCACCACCATTGACGACCTGAAAAAGCTCCCGTTCACCACAAAGCAGGATCTGCGCGACAACTACCCCTTCGGCCTCTTTACCGTGCCACAGGCCGATATTGTCCGACTCCACGCATCCAGCGGCACAACAGGAAAGTCCACCGTCGTCGGCTACACCCATAACGATATCCAGATGTGGAGCGAAGTGGTTGCCCGTTCGCTCACCATGGCAGGAGTAACCAGGTCAGACATCATTCAGGTCGCCTACGGCTACGGCCTTTTTACCGGCGGGCTTGGCTTGCATTACGGCGCAGAAAAAGTAGGGGCCTCCGTTATTCCCATCTCAGGCGGCAATACAAAAAAACAGCTTCAGCTCATGGAGGACTTCGGCTCAACGGTGCTTGCCTGCACCCCATCCTACGCAGCCTACCTTGGCGAAGCTCTTGTTGAAGAGAAAATCGACCGCCGCCACATCAAGCTCAAGGCAGGCATCTTCGGGGCAGAGCCCTGGACAGAAGAGATGCGCTCACAAATTCAGCAACTGCTCGGCATCAAGGCTTATGACATTTACGGCCTCAGCGAAATTATCGGGCCCGGAGTCTCAATGGAGTGCCACTGCCAGAAGGGAATGCATATTTTTGAAGATCACTTTATTCCCGAAATCATCAACCCCGAAACCGGCGAAGTGCTGCCATACGGAGAGCTTGGTGAACTGGTCTTTACTCCAGCCACCAAAGAGGCGATGCCACTCATCCGCTACCGCACCCGCGACCTGACCCGTCTCCACGGCGAAACCTGCGAATGCGGACGCACACTGGTCAGAATGGAAAAATGCGTGGGCCGCTCGGACGACATGCTCATTATTCGCGGCGTCAACGTCTTCCCGTCACAGGTGGAATCGGTGCTGCTTGAAATGAGCGAAACCAAACCACACTACCTGCTTCTGGTTGACCGTGAAAACAACCTCGACGTGCTTGAAATCCAGGTTGAGGTTGAAGAGCAGTTCTTCTCAGACGAAATCAAGGAACTTGAGGGGCTCCGCCATCGCATCAAGGCCAATATTGCGAGCATGCTCGGCATCAGCGCAACGATCCGGCTGGTTGAACCCGGTACCATCGAGCGCAGCATGGGCAAAGCACAGCGCGTTATCGACAAACGAAAACTGAAATAGAAAAAGAGAGGCGCCAATCCGAACCCTTTGGTCACGACTGTTGTTTCTCTCTGCTGTAGCTCTCAACCGCCCGGATAACCTGACAAATCAGGCTGTGCGGGTTGCGTTTGGGCAGTTCTCTGTTTTGTAATTTTTTTATAACAGTTCTTCAGGGGATGGAGGCATACTAATGAGAAACAAACTGTACCTTGGTTTTGGCATTTTCGCACTTTTTCTTTGCTTGGCAGCAGTCGCCATGGGAGTCTTGACGGGCAAAGTCAAAAGCAGCGCCGGAGGCGCTCTTCCAGGAGTGACCGTTACCGTCGTGGAAACATCAGCGTCTACAACAACCGCAAACGACGGCACCTTCACATTCAACGCTCTTCCTGAAGGTGAATATTCACTCCGCTTCGACCTTACAGGCTTTAATTCAGAGAACCGGCAAGGAGTCAAAATCAAACCTGGCAAAACCTTGTCGCTCACCATTGTCATGAAACCGGCTCCTTCGGCAGCTCAAGCACTTCCCGTGCCTCCGTCATATTATGCCGCTCCCGACATGATAATGAAAAGGTCGATAAGCGCTCCCCGCGAATCACAAATGCGTGAGATGATGGCGGCTCCTTCGCCTCCGCCTCCTGCCCCCTATCAGCAACCCGGCACACTGAGTCTTCCCACTCCTGCAATACCGTCAGCAGGTGTTGATTTCAATACGGAAGAGTACGGCCGCATCGTCGAAAACGGTTTCAAGGAGACAACCAGAGAGCCTCTTTCCACCTTCTCTATTGATGTCGATACAGCCTCCTACGCCAACGTCCGCCGCTACCTCACGGAAGGTACGGAACCACCGAAAGACGCCATTCGCATTGAAGAGCTGATCAACTATTTTTCCTATAATTACCCCAAGCCAGCCGGAGAAGATCCATTTTCCGTCAACATGGAGGCGGTAACCTGCCCATGGAATAGCGGCCACCAACTGGTCTGCATCGGCCTGCAGGGAAAAAAGATTGATATAGCCAGGCTGCCAGCGGCCAACCTCGTCTTTCTCCTTGACGTTTCTGGCTCAATGCAGGATCCCCAAAAGCTACCTCTCCTCAAAGAGGCTTTCAAGCTCCTTGTCAACCAGATGCGACGGCAGGATTACGTCTCAATCTGCGTCTATGCCGGAGCTGCGGGTACCATTTTACCGCCCACAAGCGGAGCTGACAAACAGAAAATCCTTGATACACTCAACTCGCTTGAGGCTGGGGGATCTACTGCCGGGGGCGAAGGAATCATGCTCGCCTACAAAGAGGCCAAAAAGCATTTCAATCCGCATGGGAATAACCGGGTTATTCTGGCCACAGATGGCGACTTCAACGTCGGCATATCCGATACCGGATCACTGGTACGCTTCATCGAAGAGAAAAGGAAAGAGGGCATCTTCCTCTCTGTTCTTGGCTTTGGCTCAGGCAACCTCAAGGATGAGCGGATGAGCCAGTTGGCTGAAAAAGGAAACGGGAACTACTCCTATATCGACACCATCCAGGAAGCAAAAAAAGTATTGGTCACGCAGATGGGCGGGACGCTTTTTACCATAGCAAAAGATGTAAAACTTCAACTCGAATTCAATCCGCTGAAGGTAAAAGCCTACCGGCTTGTTGGATACGAAAGTCGCTTATTGAAAAACGAAGATTTCAATGACGACAAAAAAGATGCGGGCGAGCTGGGCTCAGGCCATACCGTCACCGCGTTCTATGAAATCATTCCCGCAGGTTCGACCGAGCAGGTACCGGGAGTGGACGAATTAAAATACCAGAAAACAACCCTCAACCAGGCCACCGCCGGTTCCGGCGAAATCCTCACCGTAAAGCTTCGCTACAAACTGCCGAAACTCGATGTCAGTAAACTGCTCTCCGTTCCACTGAGCGGCCCGGTTAAACCCTTTGAGACGGCCTCCGAGAACACCCGCTTTGCCGCAGCCGTCGCAGAATGGGGATCGCTGTTGCGCGATTCCGCATTCAAGGGCCAGGCAAGCTTTGACCAGGTGCTCAATATCGCCAAAAAAGCCAAAGGGCTCGACAAAGAGGGCTACAGAAGCGAGTTCATCGGGCTGGTGGAGAAGTCGAAAACGATGACGATGAAGGAGTAGATCTTGACACACCGGAACTTGAGACGTTGCTTTCGTCCATCAGAGAAGGTGATCCCGTTGTTGTGCAAAGCATGGATCGTCTGGCTCACCATTTGGATGAGAGCGACGTCTGAACGTTTCGAGTTCTAAACCATCCCCAACTCGAGTTTGTGTTTTACTTTTTCCCAGCCGGGAATTACCGTGTTGAGTAGTTTATAGAACTCGGGACTGTGGTCACGGTACTTCAAGTGACAGAGTTCATGGGTTACCACATAATCAATACACTCCTTTGGTGCTTTGACCAGATTGGTATTGAGCGTCACGGTGCCATTGTCAGACAGACTTCCCCATCGTTTCTGCATCCGCTTGATAGATATCGCTGGTTTTTGAAATGCACAGCGACTAAACCTGGGCCAGCAACGTTCCAGGCTGTCATTGAACTGTCGAGAGGCTTTTTCTGAATACCATTTGCCTAAAAGCTTTTTTGCTCTTTCGGGATTTGGCTCTTCCCGCAGGGTAATATGGAAAAAGCCCCTGGATAACTTGACACGGTTTTCATCGCCCTGAGCAATTTTCAGGCGATAGTGTTTGCCAAGGTAGAGATGAGTTTCGCCATTGACATAGCATCGCCGAGGCGTCTTCGGAGTAAACTGCCGGAAGTAAGTCTGTTGCTGGAGAATCCATCGCGCTCGTTTCATTACATTTTGCTCAATCAATGAGATACCCGATCCTGCCGGCGCTTTGACAACAACAGTGCAGTCTGGATGAACGGCAATTTCCATACTCCTTCTCTCGCAATAGAAAAGTTTGTAATCAATAGCGTTGCGGCCATAAACTAACGAATGCGCAGGAGACTCAGTTGCCTCAATCATTTGAAACTCCGGTGTTTGGCAACCTGCATGACCTTTTCAATTAAACGGTCCATTTGATCCAGTGAAAGCTCAATACCTTTTATTGTTTTCAACTCGTCATAAAGGTAGTCGTCAATCTCGTTGGCCGTTTGTTTCTGGGCATCATCATCATACCAGAAATGAACCTTTTTATGCTTTTCAAGCATACGGTGTATTGCTATTGCGGTATTTGCAACAATCACCTCAAGATCTGCTTCGCTCTTTAAACACGCTTCGCCCTTGCCTGCCAGCTCAATGAACGGTTTTAATACTCCGTAATAAGCCATGGCATCTTCATTGCCGGACAGCATATCCGGCACGTCATCGTGCACCTTGCCGACGACCTTATTCCGGATATCAAGAACGTTATTCAGATAGTCCAGATCGGATATCCGTTTTGCCCTGAAGGCGTCTATGGCCTGCTGCACAAGTTTTGAGAATTTCTCATAATAGGCAGGGTCCTCATCCATTTTTTCAGTAATGACCTTTTTGGTGGCATGAGCAATCATGTCAGCTTTGGATGCGGTGGTTTTCTTTGTTTGATATATCCCTTGCTCCTCCTTGACCTGACTGAACACCTTGTCATCAAAAATATTGACCGGCTCATTGAGCTGAATAACCTCACTGGCCTGAATATGCGTATCAAGAAGCTTCTTGATCTTTGGCTCATAATCCCGGTAATCAATGGACTCGGCATACCTCAGCCTTACGGAAACCTTCAGCGACTGGAATTTTCGCAAATCAGCCTTGTAGCGCGACAAGGTTTTTCCGTCGGTATCGAACAGAAATTTTTCTGATGAAAGGGCTATTGCCAGGTTTTTGGCAAACTCGGCAAGACGACAATAGAACTCCTCCCGCAGCTCATCATCGGCAAGTAACACCTCATAGGCCTCTTCATCATAGGAGTGTTTGACCGTCTTGAAGAGATCCCATAAATCCGAATAACGTCCCGGTAATTTTTCTATCTCGCTGTTGATTGAGCTGAGTGTACCAACCAGATCTGACTCATCAAAGCCTTCAAAGGCACTGTACATGGTCAGGGCTTTATCCAGCTCACCAAGCACATTCGCGTAATCGACAATAAAACCGAACTCTTTGCCTTCGTAAAGGCGGTTAACCCTTGCAATGGCCTGAAGCAACGTGTGTTCCCGCAAGACCCGACACAAATAGAGAACCGCATTTCTTGGAGCATCAAAGCCGGTCAGCAGCTTGTCGACAACAATCAATATTTCGGGTTCGCTGCCATGTTTAAACTGGTTGATGAGCTGCTTGGTATACTCCTCTTCATTTCCATAGCGCTTCATCATTTTCTGCCAGAACGTCACAACCTCATCGGTCGTCTCATCATCGGTCTTTATCCAACGTATTAGATCGGCTTATTAAAAAATCTCCTGATGCCAAAAGAAAATCCTTTACTCTTTTATCATCCACAGGGGCAGGTTTTGCATGAGACGAATCAAAGCCATTCTCCGTTAAATTGCCTAATCCTAAAATCCAACTACCATTTGGATCTTCTGGGCAATTTGGTGAATAACCATTCTTAATATCTTGAATAACAAGCTTTTTCAGCTTTATGTTTTTCCATCCAACAGGAAGTTTTTTTTTACCACTCATTGCAGCCGATCGCGCGGCAATATTCTGACCGTCGTCAAGCACGCGGTCGACAAAGCAGAACAGTACGCCTACCGTGACCGTCGCGTCAAAAAACGCACCTTCCGTTCGCTCTGGATCATGCGTATCAACGCCGCTGCACGCCTGAACGGCACCACCTACTCCCGCCTGGTTAACGCCATGCTGAAGAAGAACGTCGAAATCGACCGCAAGGCGCTCGCCGAGATTGCCGTCAAGGATCCGGCTGCATTCACCGTGATTGTCAAAAGCCTTTTCGAATAAGTTCTTACACCCGGTT
>CAIJWE010000036.1 GCA_903824295.1 uncultured Chlorobiaceae bacterium | reverse complement strand
GATAGTAGTATTTGTGCAACTATCACCGACCGACACGGTAGCGAAGTTGCTACTGTTGATACTGATCCTGCCTGCAAGAACATCTATATTTTCATCAATTATCGGTAAGTTATAATAATATATAACTCCTTTACGTTTCTGGCCCAATGGTTGCTTATCTCCTTTATGAGAGTTGGGAGTAACCTCAAAATCATGAAACAGATAATTCCGGCCTTAATCGTTATTGCTGTCGGTAAAAAAATGCAAGAGGACGAAAGTGGCGCCAATAACTTCAAGCGCTATGAAGCTGAGAAAACAAATAATTAATAACGTCCTCGTTGGAAGAATGTATAATTATCCAAACTAACTGCTTTAAAAAGGCTACTTCATGTGAGGTGTATCATGAGCTTAAATGTGTTCAGTTTTAAGGGGATAAACGGGGTACTAACGGTGGCAAGTATTGTTATTCCGGCCGTTACCTGGCTTATGGAAAAGTATACGAACAAAGATAAAAAGCTGATAGACGCGGGTAAAAAAATATATGACGCTCATATGCGCTTGCAAAGAGTGGCTGATTGAGAGGGGAGGTGCATAGGCCTGGGAGAGATAAACACGGCACACGGTACTTGGTTCATGCAGGTGAACGATACTGACTTGAAAGGAGAAATAGCCATGAGTATCTTAAAACTTAGATGTGTCTTTCGTTTTGCAAGCCTGATCGCGGCAACAGTGATTCCTGCCCTGGCCATGCTGGTTTTGGGCAAAAAGATGCAGTCTGACGAAAGTGCTGATTATTATTCGAAACATCAGGATGCTGGTAAAGTCAAAAGCTAAACAAACAGGGCGAAACATTTTACCGCATGAAAATACACAGCGACCGGGTCAGTTTTCTTGAGATCACCGGTCGCTCTGTGCTATTTGGGTTCCGAAGATGGCAAACCCCTGCGGAGAGAATCGGGGCAAGATTTTAGCACGACACTCGACCGGCTTTTGCCACCCAATTCAACGTGATCGGCATGTTTTAGCCCCGTGGTATAGGCTGTGATGATTTGGTACACAGCCGATGTTTTTAGCGTCATCAGATTGGTGTCGTCTATCCTGTTTCGCATCAATCCACACTTCTCTTGATCAGATAAAACAGCAGAGCCAGCAGTAGTGCCCAGCCAATCGCCAATGCCCCGACCAACGGTCCGGTGCCTTTACCTCCGGCGCCGCTGGTTTTTTCAATTTCCGCCTGAATATGGTCCGATTCCAGGATGATCAGTTTGATATCAAGGGTATGGAACATGGCATGAAACCGGTTTCGCAGTGCGAAAAGGCGTTGTTCCATCTGGTCGGTTTCAATCCCCTGATCTTTGAGTACTACAATTTTCTTTTCTATGGCCATCAGCATGGTGTCTCGTTTCAGCATGGCGCTTCTGATCAGGCGCGCCTTTTCGAAAGTGTGACACGTTGAGCAGTTTTTGCGGCTGATGAGTTCGAGTGTAGCACTTTTTATAGCGTGACTGCCGTGGCAGGTGACACACGTTGGGCCGCCTCTGCCAAGGGTTTTGCCGTGGGCGCTGTCCAGATAGAGCCTGGTGATCCCCATATGGCAACCGCCGCATAGTGCCGGAACAGCCGTGGGTATAGGAACACCGCGG
>CAIJWE010000035.1 GCA_903824295.1 uncultured Chlorobiaceae bacterium | reverse complement strand
GCCACCAGACGATGCCATGTTCTCAGATGATGCTGTTTGTGTTTCCATGATGCACACCTCCAAAAGGCACAACTTCTGGACAGTTTACGCCTTTTAAGCGCTTTATGCACCAACGCCGTTGAAAATCGCAAAATGGCCACGGCGCATACTGTCCATGATGACAGGATGCAAGGTGAGAGCGGCTGCTTTGATTCGCGTTGGCGAGGTGACTTCGCCGCTGCCGATAAACCCGCTTGAAATAATCAGGTTAAAGCGGAAAGATCGGAAAACATTCCCGCTGTCGTCGTACAGGAATAATTCAATTTTGGTGTCTTCGAGCTGGCGAATGGCTTCATACAATTGTTGAGAATCACGCCCACCAAACACGTCGCGCCCAGCCATGCGGGACAATTCTCGGTACGAAAACGAAACCATATCAGGGTATGGCTTACCCTCCAGCGTTACTTTACGAAACACCGCTTGCAGCACCTTGTAGGCCAAGATGGAAGGGTGGCCATAGCGTGGCGAAACCTCGATCACCATACCACGGTTTCCATCCCTGTATTGAAGTACCCCTACACGGTTTTTTGCTTCGTGACGGTCAAAGCAAAAATAGCGCCCCTCTAGCCGGACAATCTGAAGTTCCTCAATAAGCGAGTCTGGCTTGCTGATAGCGTTGATGTCAGCCGCTTCGTTGTCGAGACCGATTTTTTGCTTGTGTGGAAGTGGGTTCGTCATGGAATCTTTTCCAATGTCGGATATCCGACATTACGAGAGTGCCAGTGCATCCATGACGCTGCGCTCGATAAGACGCAGGTCATCACTTGAGAGTGAACCGATGCGTTGAAGCACCCGCGTTGCCTTATTGACTGTGGTGATTTGGTCGCAAACCGCCACTGAATTCGGGCCACCCGAAGGGACCGGAACCGAAAAAACTGGAACGGGCTGCGGGGATGAGGAAAGCGGCACCACCATCACGGTGCGGCGCACTTTATTGATGGCATCCCTAGATAGAACCACGGCGGGCCGTCGCTTCATGATTTCTGAGCCGACTTTGTACTCTTCTCCTTTTGGGGGGTCAAAGTCAATTACGTAGATGTCCCCACGTCGAATGCTTGCGCTCATAAAAGTGATTCGCCAGCTACTGCATCCACCATGCTGGATACCGCACGAACGTCTTCAAAGCCAGTTTCTGTTTCGACCATCTGCGCCCACTGCTCTAACAAGCGGTCTTTTTCGCTTTCCACGGCCAAGCGGTCATATACTTGGTCAGACTTGGAACCAAATTCTGGCCAGAAGAGGCGAAACTGGTTTTCCTTGCGTTCTGGCGTAACTGCTTGTGCGTTGCGCGTAGTCTGCCCGCTGGAGAAGTACAGACGAAAAGCCTCACGGAAAAGCTCCGAGCGGTTACGCCCTTCCTGCGTGCAGACCTGTTCAATCTGTTCGGCCATGTTGTCGGGCACCGTGATGGTGAAACGATGGTATGCAAGTTGTGTCATGTTTTTTATGTTGCTAATAAAGTATGATTCTATGATGCTTTAGTGTTCAATAAAAGTAAATTGTGCGATATGATGTGATTATGAAAGCAACAATCATTTCCGTCGCCAACCAGAAGGGTGGTGTCGGCAAAACCACAAGTACCGTGAACCTAGCTCGCGCCTTAGGAAGAATAAATAAATAACATGGACTTTTATCCACTTGGTGAAATCACATAATTCCATTCACCATGGAAATCATCGCGCGCTATGCGGATAGCAGAAAATTCTTGATCGCTAACTTTGATTCCTGTTTCGTATTTGGCGGTGTCGATCTCTGCACTCACCCTCAAACCTTTGCTGGTTGTGGTTGCTGCGATCAAGTTTACAATGACTTCGTGACTAATTAAAGGTTGGCCGCGCCAGTTCATGGTGATGTGCGAAAACAGGCGATGTTCAATCTTGTTCCATTTGCTCGTTCCCGGCGGGAAATGGCTGACACGAATGGGCATGGCAAGCTCATCGGCGAGATGCTGTAATTCCAGCTTCCACAGGCGCACCCTTGAGCCGTTGCTACCACCTCCATCGGCCATGATCATCAGCTCTTTGGCTTGCGGGTAAATGGCCTTGCCCATTGCAAGCCACCATCGCCTAATCGTCGCTACAGCAAAGCTTGAGGTGTCGTGATCAGTTCCCACGCTGACCCAACCAAGATTATTGGCAACATCGTAGACACCATATGGATTGGCCCGTCCCAGCTCCGGATTGACAAAGTCGTGCACTTGGACGAGTTCAGGCTCACCCTGTGGGCGCCACTCTTTGCCGCCATTTTTATATTGCCCAACCAGCTCTTTCTTTTTGGTGTCAACCGATATCACCGGTTGACCCGCGCTTAACGCTGCTTGTGTCTTGCCATTGATGAATTCGAATTGAGCGTTGCGATCAGGGTGACTGGCACCCTCGAGTGTCTTGCGGTTCCCCTGTAGGCTGTAGCCCATGTCCTTAAGCAATGTGCCTACCGAGACATGGCTGATTGAATGTCCTTGCTGTCCCAATTCTTTGGCCAATTGCATCAGGCTTTTGCAGGTCCACCGCAGCGGCGACTGCGGCTCGCCTCGGGTTGTCGGTTCTACCAATCGCTGCAACGCATCGCGTACTCCTGGATCGCGATCAGCCATCTTTTTGCGTCCCGCACCAGGACGTCGGATGCGATGAGTTTTACTTACCGCATCACCTTTTGAGGACAACTCAAGCTCTTTGATTCCAGCCAATATGGAACCACGCGCAACACCAGTGGCAAAACTGACTCGCTTAGCTCCTCCGTAGCCGATCACTTTAGCCTCGACCGCAGCATGCAAACGCCTCTGACGTTCATCAAGAAAACCTTCGATGGCTTTATGTCGAGCCGTTATCAATGCGTCTGATTCCATGCGCTGAGTTTATGTCACAGCACATAAAAGTTCAAGTTATTATTTTATGACTCCTTAGGGTTGTGGTTATAAGGCATATCCTTATACACAAGTCACAAAAGTCGTTATAAATCAACGACTTGGTATTTTTACTAGATCATTGATTTTATTGGCTTTTTTGGACTCGTGTGTACGGATATG
>CAIJWE010000034.1 GCA_903824295.1 uncultured Chlorobiaceae bacterium | reverse complement strand
TTATCGATGAAGCGCATTGTATATCTGACTGGGGGCACGATTTCAGACCTGACTATCGTCGGATTGTGCGAGTTTTACAGGCAATTCCTTCTAATGTTCCTGTTCTTGCTACCACAGCAACAGCAAATGACCGGGTTGTAGCTGATATTAAGGTACAGTTAGGCTCCAATATCGAGTTGCAGAGAGGTTCCCTTGTTCGAGAAAGCCTGAAACTTCAGAATATCAATATGCCCAGTCCAGCCGCAAGAATGGCTTGGCTGGCGCAAACCATACCAGCTCTTTCTGGAAGCGGAATAGTCTATACGCTCACTCAGCGTGATGCGGAACGAGTGGCGGAATGGCTTCGGATAAATGAAATAAATGCAAAAGCATATCATGCCGATATCCAAAATCGAGAAGACGGAACGTCCATAAAAGAAGAACTGGAACAGCAACTTCTTAACAATGAGATAAAAGTACTTGTTGCAACGGTAGCGCTTGGAATGGGTTTTGACAAACCCGACTTGGGTTTTGTTATTCACTTTCAACGTCCTGCATCAGTGGTGCATTATTATCAGCAGGTTGGTCGGGCCGGCCGAGCTGTTGACGAAGCTTTTGGGATTTTACTTTGCGGTGAAGAAGATGATCTCATTGCTGATTATTTTATTCGCAATGCTTTTCCACCTCAACAGCACATTTCAGAAATCCTCACTGCGTTGGATCAATCAGATGGTGGTCTTTCTGTGTCGTCCATGCAGAGCGTCTTGAATCTTCGTAAAAATCAGATCGACAAAACGTTAAAATTTCTGACGGTTGAATCGCCATCACCAATTATAAAAATCGGTACAAAATGGCAGGTTACTGCAACTGCCGCTACATTCCACGTCGATCAAAATCATGTCGATTTGATCACCGAAATAAGGCGGGGAGAACAACAGCAGATGCGTGCATATATGCGGCACACTGGTTGTTTAATGGCTTTTTTGCAGGAGGCTCTGGACGATCCTTCGTCGCGAGACTGTGGTAAATGTAGTAATTGTATAGGGGTAGAATTGTTGACTGACAACTGTGATCATAATTTGACCAATCGAGCAGCTCTTTTTTTGCGCAGAAGCTATCAGCCAATCATTCCCAGAAAACAATGGCCTGCAAGTAATATGTTCCAGCATTCACCCCTTGGCGGTTACAAAATACCAGAAACTTTGCAAGCTCAAGAAGGTAGAGCGTTAAGTCTTTGGCGTGATGCTGGATGGGGGCAACTCGTTGCTCATGGCAAGTATGAGGAGAACAGATTCGCCGATGAGCTTGTTACCGCATGTGTCGAAATGCTGAAGGATTGGAAGCCAGAACATGCTCCTGAATGGGTAACATGTATTCCATCACGTAATCATCCAACGCTTGTCCCTGATTTTGCGACGCGACTGGCCGCTGCGCTTTCCTTGCCATTTGTTCCTTGTATTGAAAAGGTACAAACTAACAAGCAGCAGAAAGAGATGGAAAATAGCTACCAGCAGGCAAGAAACCTGGATGGTGTTTTTAATATCACGGATCAGTGCCTCAAAGGAGAATGTTTATTGGTTGATGACATGATTGATTCAGGTTGGACTTTCACCATTGCAT
>CAIJWE010000033.1 GCA_903824295.1 uncultured Chlorobiaceae bacterium | reverse complement strand
TCAGTGTTTTTGAGAAAGTCGATATAAATCAATTAGTTACAAATTCTGCTGGCACGATTGAGAATACCTATACCTCTAACCAGTTAGATTTATTCAACTTATAGCCGGACAGTAGTGATAAACCCTATATAAATTAATTCCGCAGTTTTATGTATCATCATTAATTGTCATCAATATTTGTACAAGCATTTGATTTAATAAATAAAAATTGTTATAATTGCAATTAGAACTACTCTGCTTGATTTACAAAAATAGTACTCACGCTGACGGAATTATACAAAGGTACCGTTCATTATATGAATGAGTCTGCCTTTCTGCCGCTATATGGTTTTCTATTTTACAAGGCTCCTTTTTGTCGGAGAATATTTTTTTTAATCAATTTAAATATAATGATTTAGTGGTTTTTAAAGGTTTTTTTATTGATATTTTTCAGAGCCTGATGTTGTCCTGAAGTAATTTTATCGGTTCCATTTTTATTTTATATATCGGTTATCTGGATATCCAGTTTTTAAAAGAAAAGATAATCGCTGCGTGTAATTATTTTGAGAAAAAAGAGTCACGGTGATTCAGGGAAATGAGGGATAGGCATATCTTTTCAGTATCTTGTTTGTAAGTTGTTTTGCTGCTTGATTTTTGTAAAGTTGCGGAGAAGAACGTCAAGATATTTACAACCCTGGATGTACTTGCATATTTAACCTGCATACAAATAACTAAACAACAATTATCATGAAACTCATTGCAAAACATCACGCACTTACCCGGCTATGCATGACTCTTTTGTTCATCGGACTGAATCTGGTTTCTGCGCCATTACTCTCTTCTGCGATAACTGTTGGTGAAAAATATCGCGGGGGCATTGTGTTTTATGTGGATGAGAGTGGTGAGCACGGTCTTGTTGCCGCCAAAAAAAATCTTGCTGGCCGATCGCGTGGTATGACGGCCGAGGAGTTTACCTGGTATGATGCCAAAGCGGCCTGTACAAGGTTTACGACCAACGGCGTTGGGGGATGGCGTTTGCCGAATTCGTCGGAACTGCGCAAGCTCTATGAGCAGAGAAATCTGGTTGGTGGTTTTAACCACGAATTCTACTGGAGTTCCTCACGTGAAGACGAAGAAAACGCATGGTACCTCTACTTCTACAGTGGAGACGAGAATCACGAAGTCAAGATGGCCAGCGGCCGGGTTCGGCCTGTGCTTGCTTTTTGACACTGCTGTTGTTGTGAATAACGTTTTGGCGTGAGCCCGCGTGAGTAATTACGCGGGATTATGCCTTTAACTGATTATTTTAAAATAGGTTATCTTATTGCTGGTATAAGCGTAAGTTCAGACTTCTTTATTGGATTTTGCAGAAAATGTAATTCAATAAAAGGGTCATTCATGAGTCGAAGAAAACGAAAACTTAAGAAAATTGGCCGCAAGGGGCTTTTTTGTTTTCCAGATTCAGGCGTTTCTTCCGGTTGAGTCTCCCTTATTCTGTTTTATGGCGTTCCTTAGTACCTCTCGAGGGTAAATTTTTCGCCAAGGTAGATTTTTCTGACCTCCGGGTTTGCGGCAATCTCTTCCGGGGTGCCGTGCATGAAGATGCTTCCGTCAAAGAGCAGATAGGCGTGGTCTGTTATGGAGAGGGTTTCATGGACGTTATGGTCGGTGATAAGCACGCCGATGTTGCGTCGCGCAAGCCCTTCAACAATTTGCTGGATATCTTCTACGGCTATCGGGTCAACCCCGGCAAAGGGTTCGTCGAGCAGGATGAATTTCGGATTGAGTGCAAGGGCCCTTGCTATTTCCGTGCGTCGGCGTTCTCCTCCGGAGAGCGCATAGCCCATGCTTTTGCGTATGGAGGTGATGTTCAACTCTTCGAGCATCAAGTTCGCCCGTTCCTTTTGTGCGGATTCGGAGAGCGTGGTAAACTCAAGGACACTCAGGATGTTTTCTTCGACCGTCATGTTTCGGAAGACTGAGGCTTCCTGGGGCAGATAGCCGATGCCGAGACGTGCGCGCTTGTACATCGCCATACCGGTGATGTTTTCCTGATCGAGAAAAACGTCACCTCCATCAGGTCGCACAAGTCCGACAATCATATAAAAGGTGGTGGTTTTCCCCGCACCGTTAGGCCCGAGAAGTCCCACAATTTCACCCTGTTTCACCTCAATGGATGAGCTTTTGACAACTTCTCGTTTGTTGTAGATCTTCTTCAGCCTGTTACAGCTCAGTGTTGCTTTCATGCCGGTGTTGAAAAAGTAGTGTTGCGCTCTTGTATCAAGAGGCCTTATTCTCCTGAATTTCTTGATTTTTCAGGAGTGACGGGTGCGGGCGGTACAATAAAAAACGAGGCACTAAACCTCGTTTTTTATACTTGATAACTTTTTGATAACGGAAAGAGGAATAAACCGGTCTGTTACCTGCTCAGTCCTTGAACCGTCTTTCGATATCCTTGGTAGGCTTTGCATAACCTGAAGCCTTCGGAGAGGAGCCTCTGAAAACAGATGATGAAGACGAGCCACCATAAATAAACGGATAGGCATTCTTCAACAGGCGTTTGGTTGATTTGCCAACATTCTCCATGTAATCGCCCATGACCCACCAGTGACCATCAATAAAAACCTCAACGAACCTGCCGTAAGCCCGTCCCCAGTTGGTAAAAACCCCATTTATATTAACCATGGCTGCTTGTTTTTTTAGGTTTAACTACACTCTTGACCAAATCTAATAAATCCACTCGTGAAAAAAAAATATTTTATCTTCACTTGATTATTGTTTTTCAGCCGTAAATGAAGCCTGCGTCGGGGAAGTTGATTTTTTGCTTTTCCGGCCTCTGCTGAGGTGCGGTAATGAGCTCAGTAACGAGTAAAATGAAAGGCAAGCGTATCTCCTAACGGTTAAAAAATTTACAGGGAATTTGTATGGGAAAGGTAATGCCTTACAGGGGGAACTGGCCGACGCTGCATGAAACCGTTTTTATTACGGAGGGTGCATTTGTTATTGGCGACGTGCATATTGGGGCTTATTCAAGCGTCTGGTTCAATGCGGTGGTGCGGGGAGATGTCTGCCCTATACGTATCGGAGAGAAAACCAGTGTGCAGGATAATGTGACGCTGCATGTCACGCACGATACCGGTCCGTTGCATATAGGAAACTGTGTCACCATCGGTCATGGTGCAGTGCTTCATGCCTGTACGGTGAAGGACTATGTGCTGATCGGCATGGGCGCAGTGCTGCTTGATGACTGTGTGGTTGAGCCCTGGTCGATTGTTGCTGCTGGTGCGCTGGTGAGGCAGGGTTTTACGGTGCCTTCAGGGATGCTGGTTGCCGGCGTTCCGGCCAGGGTGATGCGCCCGATAACTGAAGCTGAGCGGCGCAATATTGAGGAGTCGCCCGAAAATTATGTGCGCTACTCACAGAATTATCGGGAAGATGAAAAACACCCTTGAGAAAAGCGGTCTTCTTCTCTGATTTCGCTAAATTGAGCCAGAAGTTTTTGATTGTTTTCCGGCAGGTGTGGCGTTTTTTTTGTGGTAGTCCGGCCTCTCCTGATTTTTTTTTAACGCATCTCACGAAACTCTTTTTTCTTTTATGATGCAAAACGATGTTGTTGTTATTGGCGGTGGCATCAGTGGCCTCAGCCTTGCTTATTATTGCGTACAGGCCGGGATGAAAACCACGCTGCTTGAAAAGAATGACAAGGTTGGCGGTTCTTTTGCCTCTCCCCAGTACAGTGCCAATGGAAAGAAATTCTGGATGGAACTTGGGGCACACACCTGTTACAGCTCTTACCAGAATCTTCTTGATATTGTTGAAGGGTGTGGCGTGACGAATACCATCATTCCCCGCGCCAAGGTACCTTTTACGCTGTTTGTTGATGGAAAAATCCGTTCTATTATTTCTCAGCTCAATATTCCTGAACTGCTTGTTTCAGTTCCGAACCTCTTCAAACTGAAAAAAACCGGTTTGAGTGTACGCTCTTATTATTCAAAAGTAGTGGGAGAGCGGAACTACGAGGAGGTGATCCGCCACTTTTTCAATGCAGTTCCCTCGCAGCAAACGGATGATTTTCCGGCCGACATGATGTTTAAAAGTCGGGCGAAAAGAAAAGATGTGCTGAAGAACTATACCTTCAAGCACGGTCTGCAGAGCGTTGCACGTGCCATCGCCGCAAAAAGCGGCCTGAATGTTTTTACCAGTCAGGATGTCAATTCGGTGGTTTATAAAGATGGGTTGTACGAGGTCAAAAGTGCCGGAGGTGGAGAGTATTCCGCCAAAATCATTGTTCTGGCAACACCCTCTTTGGTCGCTTCAAAGCTTTTGAAGGAGAGCGATCCTGATATTGCAAAACATCTTGGCCAACTCAAAGCGGCTGACGTTGATTCTGTCGGAGTTATTGTCCGCAAGGAGAATATCAAGCTGAAACCGGTTGCGGCTCTTATTTCGCCCAACGATGTTTTCTTTTCAGTGGTTTCCCGTGATACAGTGGATGATGAAAATTATCGTGGTTTTGTTTTTCATTTTCAGCCGGGTCTGGATGAAAAGACGAAAAGAAGCCGCATTACGGAGGTGCTCGGTGTAGGGTTTTCGAAGATAGAGCATACTGAAGCAAAGCACAATACGGTACCAACATTGCAGCTTGATCAACACCAGTGGCTGGAAAAGACCGATGCCTTGCTGAAAGGGAAAAAGAATCTGCTCCTGACCGGTAACTATTTTGGCGGCATGGCTATTGAAGATTGCGTGAGCCGCTCCAAAAGTGAATTTGCCCGACTGAGAGGTTAGGGAACTGCTGGCCCCCTGCTCGTTCGTCAGGGGGGCAGTACTTTGCTGCGTGTGTATGGAAATGACGGTGAGTATGCGGGATTTGTTTCAGGGCGGCTACCTCTTGCCGGTACTCGCTGTTGTTGCCGTTGTGCTCTATCTGGGAGCAAACTCCCTCTTCAGCAGAACCCTGGCCATAATCCGCTCATCATTCAGGGAGGTCAGTATTCCTCTGGAACTTATGGCATGGCCATTCCGGCTGCTTCTCTCTCTCATTACTCTTGCCCTGCTTCTTTATTATGTTCCGCTACCCGCGGATATAAGGGATTTGCTCAACCACACTCTCCTGATTACCACCATTATCGGAATCTCATGGTTTCTTATGAGAATGTTAATCGTGCTGGAGCAGTTTGTTTTGCAGCACTATGCCCCGAAAGTCCGTGAAAACGAAGCGGCAAGAAAAATTTCCACACATGTCAGCCTCGCCCGCAAGATACTGAACGTTCTTCTTGTGCTTTTTGCACTTGCCGGTGTGCTGATGACTTTTGATACGGTTCGCCAGGTTGGTATGAGCATTCTTGCCTCTGCGGGTATTGCCGGGATAATCCTCGGGTTTGCCGCACAGAAAAGCCTGACAACCCTCATCTCCGGAATCCAGATTGCCATTACGCAGCCGATCAGCATTGATGATGTGGTCGTTGTTGAAAACGAGTGGGGCCGGATTGAGGAAATTACCCTCACCTACGTGGTTGTACAACTCTGGGATCAGCGCCGCCTTATTGTGCCCATTACCTGGTTTATTGATCGTCCGTTTCAGAACTGGTCGCGTACTTCGCCGGAGTTGCTCGGCACGGTTTTCTTTTATACGGATTATACGGTTAATCCTGAAACGCTTCGTCATGAGCTGGAGCGGGTCGTTGCATCAACCCCACTCTGGGATGGCCGTGTAGCGAAACTCCATATCACCAATATTACCGATAAATCGGTTGAGATACGGGCGCTCGTCAGCGCGGCGAACTCCTCCAATATCTGGGAGTTGCGGTGTCTGGTGCGTGAGCAGTTGATCGAGTTTATCAAGAGCAACTATCCAGGATGGCTGCCCAAACTGACGATGGAGATGGAACGGGGTAAAACGCTCCGCGAGGCATAAAAAAATGTGATTTTTGCCTTTTTTTCCATAGTTTCGCCCAACTCATTACGATCGTTGTCACTCACTTCCGTTGCTGGATGGGATTGGCTGAAGTCAGGGTTAATAAAAAGTAATCAGTTTTTTATCAGCTAAAAGGAGGAGTGCATGGCGCAGGCAAAAAAAGGGGATACCGTAAGAGTTCATTATACCGGAACGCTTGATGATGGTACGATGTTCGACACATCGGCTGATCGCGAGCCACTTGAGTTTACCATAGGCGGCGGAGAGGTCATCGTCGGATTTGATATTGCAGTCCTCGACATGGCCCCCGGAGAGAAAAGGGTTTCGGTCATCGCGGCCAAAGATGCTTATGGCGTGCACAGCAAAGAGCTGGTTACGGACGTCGACCGGGAGCGTTTTCCTGCTGACATGGAACTTGAAATCGGCCAGCAGCTTCAGGTCGGGCTTGCCGATGACCAGCAGGCCATTGTGATGATTGTTGATATCAGTGATACAGCCGTGACGCTTGATGCCAATCATCCGCTTGCAGGCCAGCAGCTCACCTTTGAAATTGAGCTTGTCGAAATTCTTTGAGTTCTTTTCTCAATGCACCGAGCATGAAATGCATGGGTCGTATGACCTCACCAGCATGACACAGAGCTTTTCAGTCTCACGGTCGGTTTTCCCTTCCTTCACGGCTTCGGCGGCAAGCGCATGCAGGTCGTAATGGATATTGGCGTTGTTCTGGGTTGTCGGGATGATGCAGTCGGCTTTGACTACCTTGCCGTTATCGTCCGTTTCAATATGGTGGTAAAGGATGCCTCTCGGAGCTTCGACAGCACCGGTTGCCGCGCCTGCCTTCGGTTTGTATGACGTTCTGATCTCTTGCAGGTCGTCGTCAAGCAGACTTTCGATCAGCATTTCTGCGTTTTCGAAGATGTGGTGGCACTCCACGAGCTGGGCGATGTTGTTCATGAACGGGTTGTGGCAGACCGGTTCGAGGCCGAAGGATGCGGCGATCTGGTGAGCACGATGCCCGAGCAGCCTGGAATTATTGTTGAACCGGGCAAGTGCCCCTGCTGCAGAAGAGTGGCGGCTCAGGCGGGTGAACTTCGATGTCGAGAAGTCGACGAGGTATTCGTTGGTCATCTGCAGGTAGTCGTTCTCGTCGCGGACGACGCCATCGGTCGATACCAGGTCTCCGCCGATAAACGGATAGTCTTTACCGTTGCGCAGTGAAATGAACTCGGTTTCCCGAACGAATTCCGGAATTGAGAGCGTCCTGAAAAACTCGGTTGCCTTGTCGAGGGCTGGTCGGCGTTTTCTGATCATCTCCTTGAGCTCTTTCAGGCGCTCTTTCGAGGGGGCTTTGCTCACGCCGCCAAGCACGAGGCTGACCGGATGGGTAGCCCGACCGGTGGTGGCAATGCTCATCTCGTTGCCAAGCTCCTTGAGCGAGAGCCCTGCTTTCACGATTTCGGGATGGGAATGCAGGATCGGAATGGCGCTCGGCATGTCGAGAAAGTCAGGCGCAGCAAGGAAAAAGAGGTGGAGTGCGTGGCTCTGGAGGGTTTCTCCGTGCATGGCCAGCAGCCGGATCGCTTTTGCCGCCTTCGGCGGTTCGATCTCCATGGCGCGTTCGAGAGCCCTGATGCTGGCCAGCGAATGGCTGATCGAACAGATTCCGCAGATTCGGGAGGTGAGGAACGAGGCCCGTTCAGCGCTGACTCCCCTGAGCATCATTTCGAAGAATCTCGGGGTTTCGATTACCTCCCATGTCGCATCCGTGAGCTTCCCCTCTTTCACCGAGATGTGAATGTTGCCGTGCCCCTCCACCCTTGGAAGGTGATGGATATCGATGTTGAAATCAACTTTCATGGTTGAGGTAATCAGTAAATCCGTTGTAGAATGTCAGTTTTTCCCTCAGTTCATCCTGGCTGAGCCCCTTCTCTTTGATGACCTGGAGAAAGGAGGGGAAGTTGATGTCGTCGGCTGGCCCTCGGCAGCCGAGGCAGGCGGTTCTGCCTGATGGACAGACAGCGTCACATCCCGCCTTGGTGATTGGCCCGAGGCACACCTCTCCGAGGTCGAACAGGCAGGTGTTGAGTCTCTGCTTGCAGTCGACGCAGACCGGGTATTTCGGCAGGTTGTCGAGGGATCTCGTCACGATGCCGATCACGACACGTTCCACCTCATCCTTGGAGACCGGGCATCCGGGGATCATGAAGTCGACTGCTACGATGTCGCTGATTTTTGTCGAGGGCATCGTCTCTATGGCCTTGTCGCCGTAGACACCTTTAATAATTTCCTCCGCAGGGATTCGGTTCTTGAGGCTGTTCACACCGCCGAAGCAGGCGCAGGAGCCGAAAGCGACAAGCACGCTGGCCTGTGCGCGGATCGCTTTGAGCCGTTCGATCTCGTCGCTTCGTGTGATGCTTCCCTCGACGAGAGCAATATCGTAGTCGTCGTGCCGTTCCGAGGATATTTCACGGAAGTTGCGGATATCGAGCAGTCCGAGGAAATCAGGCAGAGTCGATTCCTTGTTTGCCAGTTGCAGTTGGCACCCTTCGCAGCAAGTGAAGTCGAACGAGCCGATCTTCATTTTGCCGATTTTGAAACCGAGATGGTTCATAAGATTCTCCCTAAATCGCTTCCTTGAGGTTCATGACCGACCAGTAGTCGAAAACAGGACCGTCCAGGCAGGTGAAGGTCGATCCGACCATGCAGCGGCAGCACTTGCCCATGCCGCAGTGCATCCTGCGTTCGAGGGAGACAAACATCCGGTTCATCGGAATGCCTTTTCCGTCAAGGTAGTTGCAGACGAACTTGAACATGACGGGCGGACCGCAGACGATGGCGAACGTTTTCTTCGAGTCGAAGGAGAATTCGTCGAAAAGTGCCGTGATCATTCCTGTCCGGCCTTTCCATGATTCGTCCGGTTTTTCAACGATGGTCATCAATTGGACGTTGCTCACCTTCTGCCATGCTTCGAACTGATAACTGAAGAGAAGCTGGGACGGATCTTTGGCACCATAAAGGAGATAGACGTTCTTGTACTTGTCCCTGTGATTGCTGATCCAGTAAAGAGGCGCGCGTACCGGGGCTATGCCGAGCCCCCCGGCGACCAGCAGCACGTTGCTGCCCTCCATCGCCTCCATCGGGAATGCGGTGCCGAAAGGCCCCCTGATGGAAACTATCGCTCCCTGCCTGGCTTCGAACATGGCCGATGTTACGTGACCGGCTTTGCGGATGCAGAGTTCGATAAATTCGTGGTTGCTGTTGTCGCTCGAGATGGAGAGCGGAGCTTCCCCGTATCCGGGCACTTCGAGCATGAGGAACTGACCAGGCCTGAAGTTGAAGAGCTGGCGCTCCACAGGGTCAACGATGCGCAGGAGGAACAGCTTCTCCTGCGAAGAGATGGTGACGGTGTTGGTGATCCGGCACTTGTAGCCCCGATCGGTGATCATGACTTCGCATTTTTTCTGGAAGTCCGGGGACCTCAGCGCGAACGGTTCGCGGTTCAGGTCCTGTCCGGGGAGGGTGAAACGCATATCATGCATGATTCTCGCTCCAGTCTGAGATCGTTAATGACGTCTTTCGGGTTGATGTCTGCCAGGCATGCACGGCCGCAACGGTTGCACCCTACGCAGATTTGCTGGTTGTCGTTTGCAGCGAATCCGCGGTAGTGGTGATAGTAGCGGTATTTGAGACGGTCTCCATTCCTGGGCCTGAAATTGTGTCCGCCGGAAACCTGGGCGAAATCGACGAGGTTGCACGAGTAGAGGTGGTTCTGCCGTGAAGAGCCTTTCAGATCGACGTCGAAACGCTCTTCGACGCTGTAACAGTAACAGGTAGGGCAGACCATTGCGCAGGAGCCGCAGTTCAGGCACTTGTCGCCCCATTTCTGCCATATCGGTGAATCGAACTCGATGTCGAGGAAAACAGGCAGGCCGGTTACCTCGATATTGGTCTCGAAGCTCTGTTTGATCGTTTTTCGCCGTTCGATCAGGAGACAGTTGTCTTCGTATGAGGGTTCCTCGATCATAAACTCCTTGAGGAACGTGAATGCTTTGGAGGAGTTGATCGAGAGGTAGTATTTGTCGCCGATGTCCGAGCAGAAAAGGTTGAATCCGTGGTTGACCGTATGGCGGTTCATCGATTTACAGAAGCAGTCCGGCAGGGGAAGGTGGTCCATGCCGATGATAAAGGTGTTTTTCCTGCGGGCGAGGTAGTATGGCGAAGGATAGGAGCCGTGGAGCATAACCTCATCGAGCATGTTGATTGCACTGATATCGCATGGCCTGAGCCCGATAAGGATTGTGGGCGGTGCTTCATAGCGCACCTCCTGTTCCCAGTTTCCGTCATTGAAGTTGAACCGCGACAGCTCGTCGCGGAAAGGCAGAAAGAAATGCTTGGCTGAAGAGTAGGTAACCGAATAATCGAAATCAATTTCATCGGCCGATTTCACCGGCCTGAACTGGTAGATCGGCTTGCCGCCGCTTCCCGTATCGACCTTCCGGGGCCCATAGGCATTGTTGTGCTTGACAATTGCATCAATGAACTTCCTGAACTCTGTTTTTGAAATGACCTTGTAAATCATGATACAGGCTCCGGCTGCAGACGTTCTGAATAGGTCAGTACTCTCTTTCTGAAATGTACGCAAAAGCTTGCGGGAAGAAAAAACGATTCTTCCCGGTCCTGCCGCCTATTGCCGTTTTTCAAGAAGATAGACCTTGTCGTTTTTTCTCACTTTTGCGCACTTGACGGTGACGCTGTCGCCCTTGGTCGCCTCCGCAGCAGGCTGATCGTTGGTGTAAAAGGTGTCGGCAATGCAGGTGACCACTCCGGTTTTTGGCCCGAGGATTGAGAGCTTGTTGCCGCTTTTGAGCGTTCCGGCGTACATGAGGAATTCAGCCACCCCGGCTTTTGGATAATACTTCTTTACCTCTCCGATATAGCTCTTTTTCTCTTCGGCCAGTGAGCCGTACTCGCGGATCCACGCATCAAAGGGTTTGCCAAAATAAAACCCCTCCGAAAATCCCCGATTGTAGACCAGAGCAAGCTCCTTTTTGAGCTTGATGGTCAGTTGGCTGTACTCGCTCCTGAACGTTGTCTCGTTGCGGTGAACGGTGCAAAAATCGAGTGCCGAGCGGTAGGCGGCGGTGGCCGTATGCACATATTCCGGGCTTCGGCTTCTGCCCTCAATCTTGAAGGCGCTGATGCCCGCATCAATGAGCACATCAAGAAATTCAATGGCGCAGAGATCTTTGGGGCTCATCACATAATCCGTTCCAAGCTCAAGCTCCTCAAGCTCCTCACTGTCGGTAATGATGTACTGGCGGCGGCAGGGCTGCACACACTCCCCTCGGTTGGCCGAGCGGCCAAAGAGCTCCTGCGACATGAAGCATCGCCCCGAAACCGCCACGCACATCGCTCCGTGCACAAAGCACTCAATACATACGTCGAGCCGGTCACTCTTTATGTTGCCGATAATATGGCGAACCTGCTCCAGAGTAAGCTCTCGAGCCAGCACAATCATTTTTGCACCAAGGCCGGCATAGAACTTGACTGCACGGTAGTTGCTGACGGATGCCTGTGTCGAAACATGAAACGGCATGTCAGCTTTCCGGGTCGCCTCAATGACCGCCATGTCGGAGCAGATAATGGCGTCAATACCCGCCTGTTTTGCCGCCGATACGGTCTGCGTCATCTTTTTCAGTTCACCGTCATAGACAATGGTATTGAGCGCCAGATACCCTTTGGCGTTGTATGTTGTGCAGAGCCTCTTCAGTTCTGGAAAGTCCGCCGGAGTGAAATTGCGGCTTCCGGCACGCATGTTATAGCCTTCAGCTCCAAAGTAGACGGCATCCGCACCAGCCTTCAGCGCGGTGACCAGTCCGGTCATGTCGCCCGCAGGCGCAATCAGTTCAACCTTTTTTTCCTGCATGGACAACGTTTATATGAGAAAACAGCAGTACCGTGCATCCTGTTTGCCAGGATGCGACGCACTTCGTCACGGCAAATAATGTACGCAAGCGCCAACAATAATCACTCATGAATTGCATGGTTTCATGAGGATACCCTATCCTCAGTTTGCCGGTACAACCGCTCTCTCAAGATGCCCGAACCAAATGAACGCGATAAAAAAAATAAAGCGACAGACTGCGTTTTGAAAATTTTTTGAAAATGTGCGCATAAATTAGTAGAATGAATCGAACAAGGTTGCGTCTCTTTTGAACTTAAATGAGCTGAAACAATGAAAAAAAGATTGGTGTTACCTTTATTGCTTGCTGGCATGTGGGCCACGCCAGCATTGGCCGCTCCTTATGTAAGCGTGTCGGCAGGTTTGGGATTGCTTAATGATTCCGATATCTCAACCCCGCTGGGCTCCGTCGATAATGTGGTTGGATACGGCACCGGAGTTCCGGTTTTTGCTGCGGTTGGTTTCAACCTAATTTCCCGAACAAATTATGACGAGGCCATGTCTGGTATCTCAATCTTGAGCTCCTTGAGAATATCCCTCTGAGCCTTGGTAAGCTCGGTGTGAATGTGCCCATACTTACCAGTGTAAGTCACTTTGGTGAAAGTC
>CAIJWE010000032.1 GCA_903824295.1 uncultured Chlorobiaceae bacterium | reverse complement strand
CGGTCTTGACCAAGGCAGCGAAAGCAGATCTCCTTTTTGAAGCCTACGCAAAAGATATCCTGTTTCAATCCTCGCATGTTGGGACATTGGAGGGGTTTTGATTTCGCCGTGCAGCCATACAAGTGGCTTTTCATCAATCTTCAACATGGTTGAATATATGTCGAAATTGACATTTTTTTTAAATAAAAACGAAGAAGATGTGTCGCATATATGCAAATGGTAAAAACGTTAAGCTCAAACATGTGTTTACCATGCTCTGGAAAAAGGAGCAAGAGGGGTGGAAGATGCTGCTGTCTTGTTGTGGCGAACTTACAATAGCAATAGTCTTTAGCCCCTGTCGTGGTGCATTCGTTGATCGACATAAGAACGCAATACGGCATTGATTTTTGTCTGATAGCCCTTCCCCTGATTGCGGAAAAATTTTAGCACGTCATAGTCAACGCGCATGTTGAGAATGGCCTTGGGTTGTGGTAATTCTACTGAGGTTTTCGACCAATCAACTACCATGCCTGCTTCGTCGGGATCGGAAGCAATCGCCGCTTCAATCTCCTCATCCGTCATAGCAGCAGCCTGCGCCCAGTTACTTTTGCTCTCGCCGTGCTCCTGCATTGCGCGTAATTCCTTATCCGTGTACTTGACGATACGCTCTTTCCTCGCCATGTCGTGCCCTCCTGAATGATATTATTCTTCGAGTCTCTTCTCGCCATGTCCAGACGACGGTATGAAACTTCCCGCCGATGATGGCTATCGTGAGAAATCGCGCTTCAACGGGATAATTCGATGGAGCTGTGATGGTCTTTCGTCCATCAAAAAGCAGTTGCGCATCTATAAAATCAAAGCCATGCTTTTCAAGGTTCCGTAACCGCTTGTCTTCGTCCCATTCAAACATTGTTTACAATCTACACGATTTGTCTATACATAACAAGGGGAAAATATTGCATTTCTCCTTACCATCAACCCGTCCTTCCTTACGTACCTCTTCCTGGTTACAAGTTGAGGGGAGGTGCACATAACTCCACGACACTTCTTTTGCTTCATAGTACGCTTTTTTTTCTTGTAGAGAAAAGTCGAATCAGCACATTTGAACAGGCAATCCTGATCGACAGCAATCGAACACCGCACGACGCTTCTTATTGAAAATGAAAAGGAGTTTAACGAAGTTCGTATTGAGTAGAATTTTTCACAACACTTTTTAATACAGTGCAAAAGTCATTGAAGCAAGTGGCTATATCTGCCCCATTCTCTGTTCACCAGAAGAATCAGGAGTATGTAACAATGATTGATAATCCTGTTGTGGAGGAGGTAAGAGTGCATCGGCAAGCTCATGCTGCCCGATTCAACTATGACCTGGCGGCCATTATTGCCGCTTTGGTAGAGCGAGAAAAAAGCTGCAGAGAATCTTAAGGATGCAGATTTCAAAAAAGAGTATGAAGCTCTTGAAGAGGAATTTGATGTCGCAAAAAAGATTATCCATCTTCGCTTAACTGCCGGACTGACTCAAAAAGAGCTTGCACGTCAGGCGCATACGTCACAAGCTGCGATTTCCCGTTTTGGAACCTGGAACGTACAGAAAGATAGTGCTAATCCACTAAAAAGAGTTCAAAATGCCCACCCAAGCCAAGGTTTATCAACGGGATCTGATCAAGAAAATTAATACGGTTCCCCCGGAGTATTTTCCGAATTTGCTACAAATGATTCGGGTTTTTCGAGAAACTGTCATGTTAAAATCACTCTCTCAAAAAGAGTCGAGCAAGAAAGGGAATCGGTATCCATTGAGAGGTCTCCCATTTACTTTCATTGATCCCACAGAACCCGTTGCAATTGATGATTGGGAGGCGCTTCAATGATTATCCTTGACACGCACATTTGGGTCAAGTGGGTTCGATGTTAGATTGACGCTTCGGCATAACAGTTGCACCATGATAAAATCCACCTACCTGATTTTGAAAATAGCACCGTATGAAACCGCAAGCATTTGATCGAAGTGAGCATGTTTATAGAAACGATGCCCGGCAACTTAAAATGCTTCAGAGAAACAAGCTTGCCGAACTGACCGGCAGGATGCAGAGTCGTTCAACCAGAGATCATGACCTGTATTCCTGAACCCGGGGTTACACCATTCCCACTGGTACGTTATCGATGGTTGATGTGATCGGGACATACATGGGGGCAAGCGAGATGATGCATCCTTGGCCGATCGGTTGTTTCAGTGTTTGAAGTACCTCGAAATGGCGAATGGTCTCTTTGCTTGGACTTGCCGATTTTTTTATTTCTACCGGATAGAGTGTGCCGTTCTGATGAATGAGCAGATCAATCTCTTTGGTATCCTTGTCGCGATAGTAGTAAATTGGGGCCCGCGTGCCGTTATGCCACCAGCTTT
>CAIJWE010000031.1 GCA_903824295.1 uncultured Chlorobiaceae bacterium | reverse complement strand
CTTGACAAGTAATGATATAACACTCTTTATATACGATATTCAACAGGAAGGAGCACTTGTCTTTTTGGTGGTTGTATAGAGCAAAGAGAGTCTGGGAGTAGTAGCAGATTGGTTGCCAGCCAATCCTGAGAGGAAAGGATTGGCCTGGCAAAAAAAAGCTTGATTGGGAGGGATTATTGCTATGGGAGTGACGGAGTGAACGGGCGTAGCTTTAAGGGACGGTAATCCGGCCTTCGGCGAGAAGTTGTTCTGTATCATTTTCTTTGGTGGCATAACGGACGATCAATTCTCCGCCCCGAAGCTCGATACCCTTGGGGGGTGAGAGTGAGAGTAAGACTGTGCGTTTTGGATTGGGGGTATAGACCGCAACGCCATTCATCTGCGCAACCGTGACCGCTTTTCCAGTGCCCCTGAATTGAACCACCAGATCGCCATAGGTTGATCGGCTTCCCTCGCGCTCGATGGTCAGGTGGAGCCTTTTGGCGTCAAAACGAAGGTTACTCAGCTTCGTTGTTGCTTTGAGTGAACCTTGGCGCACAATGACCGGAATCGATACGCCGTAAATGGGTGTCAGCTTGATCTGTATGCCACTGCTTACCGAATCGGGCTTGACCGCATTCTCGGCAGTGGGAATCAGTCGAAAGCTCAGGTGAGAACGGTATTCACCATCACCAAGATCAGCAGGCTTGCGAAGCATCATGCGTACCATCTGTACTTGGCGGGGCTCAAGGATTACCCTTCGAGGCGAGAAACGTACCAGGGAGTCAGCAAAGTGCTCCTGAGGGTCTTGCGGGGTAGTTGCGTCGATCTCCTTTATCTCACCGGTTTCGCTCATGCGGCACTGCACAAAGGAGATTGCATACGTATGCGGCTTCTCGCTGCGGTTGACCAGCGCCAGTTCAGTGGTTGGCATATTCCCTTCAAAGACAACCCGTGTAGGGGTTACAAGCAGATCCTGGATTGAAGAGGCGGGTTCATCTGCGGCCATCGCCGGTTTGGCAGGACCGAAGAATGCGGCCGCCATCAAGAGGGTCGAGAACAAGCGTTTGATTTTCATAGTGCTTCACAAAAATGTTTTCTTTGTCACAGCAATAATGCGTTGCTTCATGATAAGAAATATTCAGGGAAATATTTAATTGTAGGCAGCATCGACGTTAAAGCTGCCAGTGTAGCTGCCGGTCACTTGGTTATTGGAAACCGAAAGCACTCCGCCCACCTTGAATATCTCCTCACCGCGACCATCGAGAGTGCCGCTTGCATTATGCTCCAGGCTGTTTACCGTCATTGAGTCGCCATTGCCATTGGTGATGGTGGTCGAACTGTCCATGGTTATGGAATAATGAAAATTTGCTTCACCAGTGACTTTAAATTGAGCAGGTCCCGTTGGTAACTGAGTGGTTAACGTCAGACCCGCAGAAGGGGTGACAACTCCGGCAGAGGTAACAGTAACCGTTCCGCCTGTGCCAGGAATGATGTGTCCAAAAGCAAGATCTCCATGCGTTACATTTACAGCAGTAATACTGTCTGTTTCCGGGTTGGTGTCGTCTACAGAGATGGATATTGCTGTTCCGATTTTTGCTGTAGCAGTGCCGGACGCCGCATAGACATCCAAATCAGGAGCAAATAACGAAGCCATGCAGGAGATGGCAATAATTAATTTTTTCATACCTGATTTTTTTGTTTTTGAAACTTGTCACATCGCCCTTATTCTTTTACCTGCACGTTTCAATGTAAAAAAATCACGAATGATTATAACTGCTTTTTTTATTGGTAATTAATGTAATGGTACTCTTTTGGGATGGCTTATGCTTTCGGTTGGTCGAAGTGATTCAGTAATTTACCCTCACGTCAAAGGTGCCTTTATAGACTCCCTGAGCTTGATCTTTCCCAACAGTCAGAGTTCCACCAATTTTGAACGAACCATTATGGTTAATATCAAATTTACCTTTTTTATCTTTGTCTATGTTACTACTGATTGATAACGTTACCGCCATTTGTTTCCCTTCAGGGTTTGTTATTTTTCTGGGAGTTTGTGGTATAGTTACCTGATAGGTACTATTACTATGACGGTCACCGGTAACAGTAATTAGTGCGGGGTGGTAATCAGAACTTACGCGTATCACAGCACCTGTTGAAGAACGGGATGTAGCATCAGGTTGATCAGGATCGATTATGACTGTACCTCCTGCTCCAGGAACGACTGTGCCAAATGCCAATTCACTTAGGACATTAAAGCCTATGGCAGTTCCTATCGATGCAGTTGCGGTACCTGGGGCTGCTTGCGCATCATTTCCTGATGCGAGCAATAATGCCGCCAGTCCTATGATGTATAAAAATTTTCTGTGCAAGCTGAAATTACCCGGTTCATCCCTTTTTGCGAGCCATTATATCCAAAGAGAGCTAAATTGTATAACAGTTTAAAGCTTTTCTAAATCCTGACAGTGAAGTGCTGAAAACATGTTCCAGCCCTTCACTGTAAAGGAACTCTATTCAAAGAGGTACTTATTGGTATGCTGCGGTTACAGTAAAGGTACCTGTGTAGACACCGGTAGGCTGACCACTCCCAACAGTCAGTGTTCCGCCAACTTTGAATGTTTGCGCACCGTTAGCGTCAAGTGTTCCTGCTCCTGCCAAGCTTTTGGTAAAGCTATCTACATGCATCGTATTTCCACCACTCGTAATAGTGACAATATTGTCTAAAGGTAAAGTTACGCTGTAGGTTTTACCCGCGTCACCTGTGACTGCAAATTGGGCAGCAGATTTCGTTAACTGAGTGGTCAGAGTTACATTGCCAGAAAAGGTAGGAGTACCGTCAGGTGCAATCGTTACCGTTCCCCCTGTGCCTGGAATTATGTGACCAAAGGCAAGGTTACCAGAATTTGTGCCACCAGCATCTTGGGTAATGCTTATTGCGGTTCCGATCGTCGCCGTCGCTGTGCCGAGAGCTGCAAAAGCATCAGAACTGAAAGCAAGCAAAGCTGCCATACATCCGAGAGCCAAAATTTTCTTTTTCATGGTAATATCCTGTTTGTGTTTTATTACTTGATCTTTATTAAAAAAACCTGATTATCTGTAACTCGATTGTCACGGTGAGTGTCTGCTGAATCTTTATCCCCCCACCAGTTCCATCTTGTTTCTGCGAGAAATATATATAATCTGTGAAATAAATAAAAAAATATATATACGTTTTTTATGATTTTTTTTGATGCAGGATGTTTTTTTTATGAATAAAATTGTTAAGACGTTTGATTCAATAGAGATAATTGGTGAGTGGTTTTATGAAAAAAAAATTATAGTTGAGAGCAGCATGATCCCGTATATATATACGTGGCTTGTGGTGCTTGCGCTCCATTGATGCAGAGTTTTTCCGCCAGCCGGGGTTGCGAGTATTGGGTTGTAAGGGGAAACAGAGGAAAACAAATAGTTTACTATATTCCCTGCCGCATTTACGGCAGGCTCCGCAGGGCCGCTTTGTTGTCATGCGCCCGTCGATAACCGTTTTTTTTATTTTTATCGTTTTTTTTATGGCAGCAGAGTGTCGTCCAAAGATTATCTATGTAACCGGTGGTGCGCGGAGCGGCAAGAGCTCGTTTGCCCTGCAACTTGCCGCAAATTACAACAACCGCGTTTTTCTGGCGACGGCTGAGCCTTTTGACGGGGAGATGGTGCAGCGAATTCAGAAGCACCGCGAGGAGCGAAGTGGGCAGTTTACAACAATTGAGGAGCCGCTTGCTCTTGATTGCGCCCTGCGGGCAGTGCCGGCAGGAACCGAGGTGCTCTTGCTCGACTGCCTGACGGTCTGGGCCGGAAACCTCATGCACTACGCTGAGGGGAAAGCAGAGGGGGAGATGGAGCAGCAGATTGAGCGCTTTCTGGAGGCGTTAGGTAATCTGCACTATGATGTTATTCTTGTTTCCAATGAGGTGGGGATGGGTATTGTACCGGAGAACGCCATGGCCAGAAGGTTTCGTGACATTGCCGGTATCATCAATCAGCGGGTTGCCTCTCTGGCTTCAGAGGCTTGGCTGCTTTGCAGTGGTCTCCCACTCCGACTGAAGTAGCGAAGGGTTAAGGGTATGAATGAACTGACAACGTATATAATAATAGAATTATGCATGAAGAGTTGCAGCAGTTGCTGGATTGCATCAAGCCGGTCTCCCGATCGCTGAGCGTGGCGGCTCAGGCCCATCTTGATGATTTGACCAAACCGCAGGGAAGCCTGGGACGACTGGAGGAGATTGCCCTGAACTATGTTCTGGCTACCGGCAGCCTGAAGCCATGGCTTGCAAAAAAGAAAATATGCTGTTTTGCCGCTGATCATGGTGTGGCGGCGGAAGGAGTTTCGGCTTTTCCGGCAGAGGTGACTCCCCAGATGGTCTATAATATGCTCAGTGGTGGTGCGGCTATCAATGTGCTGACGCGCCATGCGGGTGTTGACCTCGATGTGGTGGATATGGGTGTGAACCATCATTTTCCGGACCTGGCGGGACTTGTCAAAAGAAAGGTTCGGCCCGGCAGCGCCAATATGGCGGTTGGGCCAGCCATGAGTGAAGAGGAGGCCTTGCAGGCGCTGCTTTGCGGGGCGGAACTGGCGACTGCGGCTCAAGAGGCGGGCTACCATCTCCTTGGAACCGGAGAGATGGGGATTGCCAATACCACTCCGGCAACAGCGCTCTATTCGGTATTGCTTGATGTGCCGGTTGAGTCCATCACGGGCAGGGGCACTGGTATCGATGATGAGCGTCTGCACCACAAGATTGCGGTAATCAAGCAGGCGATTGCGGTTAATGCTTCCTGTTGCACAACACCGTTCAGCACGCTTGCCGCGCTTGGAGGTTACGAAATTGCCGCCATAGCAGGGTTTATTCTTGGTGCTGCCGCAGCCCGTATTCCGGTTGTGGTTGATGGCTTTATCTCTTCGGCCGCAGCGGTGGTGGCGCTCAGGCTCTGCCCGTCCGTTGACGGCTATCTCTTTTTCAGTCATCTCTCTAACGAACAGGGGCACCGGGTGGTGATGGAGAAGCTTGGCGCCCGCCCGATTCTTGATCTTGATCTTCGTCTGGGTGAGGGAACGGGTGCGGCAATCGCCATGCAGCTTATTGAGGGTGCTGTGAAAATCTACAATGAGATGGCCACGTTCAGCGCGGCAAGCGTCAGTGAAAAAAGCGGGGAGTAAGGGGTGCTGAGCGGCCTTGTTACAGCTCTGAGAACCCTCACGGTGCTTCCGGTTCCGGGAAAAGAGTGCGACACCTTCAGCCTGTCGCTCTTCTGGTTCCCTGTTGTCGGCCTGTTGCTTGGGATCATCGAAGCGGCAATCGGTTTTTCCACCTCTTTGCTCGGGTGGAATGAGTTGTCGGCGGCGTTTGTGCTGCTGAGTGGCATTGTTTTGAGCCGGGGAATGCATCTGGACGGCCTGGCCGATCTGGCCGATGGATTCTGGGGGGGACGGACAAGGGAGGCGGCACTGCGGATCATGAAAGATCCCAACGTCGGTTCGTTCGGAGCTATTGCACTTGGCGCCATGATGCTTCTCAAATGGATTGCCCTTTTTAAACTTGTCAGCCTTGGAGCCTTTGCGTTGATTGCGGCAGGTGTTCTGCTCGCCCGCCAGGTGCAGGTTCTTCTCGCCTCAGCGCTTCCTTATGCCCGCAGTGAGGGAGGGACGGCGCAAGCCTTTGTCAGCGGTGCTGGAGCGCTCCATATTGTGGTTACTTCACTGCTGACGCTCTTGTTTCTTGCAGCTCTTCTTGGTGCTGACCTCTCTGCGCTTGTTACCGTGGTCTCGGCATCACTGGTTGGGGCGCTGTTGACCGGAGGGTTGAGCTGGCGCAAAATCGGTGGCGTTACCGGCGATGTGCTGGGTGCTGGAAGCGAGGTGACCGAGCTTTTCGTCTGGATTGCGGCCGCGCTTTATGCGGCCTTCAGGGCGCAGGGGGAGTTGCCGCTATGGTTCAGGTGTTATCCATAGCGGCTTGCTTTATGAAGCGATCCGGTATTTCATGGCAACGGTTATCTCAAGCTCTTTCTGGTCGAGCGTGAAAACGGAATCCTGGAATTTTGGTCCGCCAAATCCGATTTTCGGGTTGTTTGAAACCCCCACTCCCTCTTTTGGTATACCAATAAAGTTGGTATCAAGTTTTTCGTTGTTATTTTCGTCGTGCATGATGCTGACGGCGTAGTTGCCGTAGGGAAGGTGCTCAAAAACAACGGTATCGTTAGTGCCGGTCACTTTTTTCATGAGTGAGGCAAAGGCTTGTTTGTGTTTGCCGGGAAACCCTTTTTTTGAATTGTAGAGTGAAACGCCAAACATGCCAACCAGATTTGTCATGCCGGTAATGTGCACGGTGATGGTGCCGAACTGTGCCGGTGGTTCCGTCGTGTTGTCTGCCGCAAAAAGTGTGACGGATGTTGCAAAAAAGAGGGCAGTAAAAATCGTGAACAGTTTACTCATAGAGCAAGGGGTAAGAGGGTTCAGGGTTCAGGCCGGAATATCGCTATTTGTTGTTTCCCATACAAGAGAAAGATGGAGGGTAACAAGAACCTCCGCTTTCGTTTGTAAAGAAGAGAATTATGGCGTATAGTTTGAGAGAATCCCTTATTCCAGAGACCGTCCAACAAGAGAAGATTTATGAAGAAAGAGTTACCCCCTCATCCGGACGTTAAGGCAGAAAATTCCGGGGAGGTGCATCTAAAGCAGATCAATTTTCCTGTTGTCGGCATTGGTTCTTCTGCGGGCGGGTTGGAAGCCCTTGAGATTTTTCTCAAGAACGTCCCATCGAGATGTGGTATGGCTTTTGTGATTGTCCAGCATCTTGATCCGACGCATAAGGGTATCATGGTGGAGCTGCTTCAGCGGGTTACCGATATGAAGGTTTTTCAGGTCAGCGATGGTCTGCTTATTGAGCGAGATCATGTCTACCTCATTCCTCCAAACAAGGATATGTCGATGTTGAACGGGACGTTGCATTTGCTTGATCCTGTTGAGCCACGGGGATTGCGTCTGCCGATTGACTCTTTTTTTCGCTCCATGGCTTGTGACCTTCGTCAGTACTCCATTGGAGTCATTCTTTCAGGTATGGGTTCTGATGGTACGCTCGGCCTTCGTGCCATACAGGAGAAGGGTGGCGGTGTTTTTGTTCAGGATCCCTCATCGGCCAAGTTTGATGGAATGCCTCGTAGCGCAATCAACTCCGGTTTGGCTGATGTTGTCGCTTCTGTAGAGGAACTTCCTGCAAGAATCTTCTCTTATCTCAAGCATCTGCATTTTTCTTGCGAAGAGAATCGACTCTTTGCCTATCTCAATAGAGATCATCCTTTGCTCGGAGCAAAGCATCGCATTGAGGAGAGTGCCCAGAGTGCACTCGAAAAAGTGATTATCCTCCTGCGTGTGCATACCGGCCATGATTTTTCGCTGTATAAAAAAAATACACTTTATCGGCGGATTGAACGTCGTATGGGTATTCATGAGATTGAAAAGATGGAGAGTTATGTTCATTTTTTGCAGGAGAATCCGCATGAAGTTGCACTGCTTTTCAAGGAGCTGCTGATTGGGGTAACCAACTTTTTTCGGGATACTGCTGTCTGGGAGGTGTTAAAAAAGAGCGCGATTCTTCCTCTTCTCTCTTCCCGACCGGCTGATGATCTTATTCGGGCATGGGTGGTCGGCTGTTCCACCAGAGAGGAAGCCTATTCTCTCGCCATTACCTTCAGGGAGGCGGTTGAAGCGGTAAACCCGGCAAGGAATTACCGGCTCCAGATTTTTGCAACCGACCTCGATACCGATGCTATTGACAAGGCGCGTCAGGGTATCTATCCGCCCAATATATCGGCTGATGTTTCCATTGAACGGTTGCAGCGCTTTTTTGTAAAAGATGAACATCAATGCCTCCGGATATCGAGAGAGATTCGCGAGAGCATTGTCTTTGCGCCCCATAATGTCATTATGGATCCCCCGTTCACCAAGCTCGACATTATTATATGCCGAAATCTTTTGATTTATATGGAGCAGGGGTTGCAGCAAAAGCTCCTTCCCTTGTTTCATTACAGTCTCAACGACCGAGGCCTCCTTTTTCTTGGTACGGCTGAAAGCATCGGTTCATTCACCTATCTGTTTGATACTCTTGATGCAAAAGCACGAATTTACAGGAAGCTGGCTTATGGGCATCGGGTTGAACCTGTTGAGTTTCCAGCCTCTTTTTCCCCGATGTTGCATAAAATGCCTGAGATGATGAGCAACCAGACAGCAATGAAAATAACCAACGTGAACCTGCAATCAGTAACTGACCAGTTGTTGCTTCAGCATTATACCCCTGCGGCGGTGCTGGTCAATGAGAAGGGCGATATCATCTATATCAATGGACGAACCGGCAAATATCTTGAGCCAGCCTCAGGCAAGGCCAACTGGAATGTTTTTGCGATGGCTCGCAAAGGGATTAGCTATGAACTGAATATGCTGTTCGGGAGTGTGCTTCATAAAAAAACAACCCTTACCAAAAAGGGGGTAACTGTTGGTACAAATGGAGGGTCGCAGCGGCTGGATCTGACGGTTGAATTGCTTGAGAAACCCGACCTTTTGAGAGGGTTGGTTTTGATTACGTTTAAGGATGTGGATCGTGTTGAATCCGGATTGGCAAATGGGAGTGCGGCATCGGCAGATGGTGGAGGTAGCCATCCCGGGTTGATCGATCAGGAACTTATGGAGGCTCGTCATGAGATTTTGACCATCCGCGAAGAGATGCAGAGCTCGCAGGAGGAGTTAAAATCGATGAATGAAGAGATGCAGTCGGCCAATGAAGAGTTGCAGAGCACTAACGAGGAGCTGACTACCTCCAAGGAGGAGATGCAGTCATTGAATGAGGAGTTGCAGACGGTCAATCAGGAGCTGCAATCGAAGGTCATCGATCTGTCGGAGAGCAATAATGATATGAAAAACCTGCTGAACAGCACTGATATTGCAACGCTTTTTCTTGATGATGCGCTCCACATACGTCGGTTCACCAACCGGATTTCAGCGATCATCAAAGTGATTCCTACGGACGTTGGTCGTCCCATAACCGATATTGTCAGTGATCTGGACTATCCTGAGCTGGTTAGTGATGCAAAGGAGGTGCTTCGCACCCTTGTGTACAGTGAAAAGCAGATATCGGCAAGTGATGGACGCTGGTTTATCGTGAAAATCATGCCCTATCGTACCCAGGAAAACAGGATTGTCGGGTTGGTGATTACGTTTACCGAAATCACGGCTTCCAAGAAGCTTGAAGGCTGTTTGCGGGAAACAGAAGAGCGGTTTCGTTTTTTGTTTGAAGCCATGCCCGGTGGAGCTATCCTCCATGATGGTGACGGCCGAATTCTGATGGCGAATGGAGAGATGGAACGTATTCTTCGGATTTCTATAAAGGAGATGCACAACAGGAGGCTGGAAGAGTTGCTATGGAGCGTTGTTCACGAAGATGGATCGCCGTTTCCGGTTGACGAATATCCTGTGCAGTTTGTTTTGCGTTCCGGCAAGCCGGTCAAAGATCTTGTCATGGGTATTTTACAGGATCATGACAAGGGGGTGCAGTGGTTCAAGGTCAGTGCACTGCCCCGTTTCAAGGCGGGTAGGGCAGATGTATTCCTGGTTGTCTCAACATTTATTGAAATCAGTACCCCCCAGCAGGGAACAAAGAGCACCTGAAACAAGGATAAGTCAATGATGAAAAAAAACAGGGCACTTTCAGAGAATCTCCTGGCATTGCGGCGCAGGGCTGAAGAGCGATTGCTTGAAAACAAGCCGAACAGTGAGGGCTTTTGTCTGTCACCGGGTGATATGCACCGTATGATTCACGAATTATTGGTTCACCAGATTGAGCTTGAAATGCAGCAGGAGGAGCTTCTGCAGTCGCGCGATGATCTGGAAAAGGGGCTGGAGCGCTATACCGAGCTTTATGACTTCGCACCGGTGGGCTACCTGACCCTTGCGTGCGACAGTACCGTACTTGAGGTAAATCTGACGGCAACAAGGATGGTTGGTGTGGAGCGCAGCCTCATGAAGGGGGTGCGCTTTGTACTCTTTGTTGATCCGGAAGAGGGCTGGGTGTTTAACGCATTGATGGAGCGGGTATTCAGTCATCAGGAGCCGGCATTCTGTGAGGTTCTGCTTGCGCATGAAGATGACCCTTTGGCACCGCGATGTGTGGTGCGTATTGAAGCGGTCGTTCATGATGATGGACAGTCATGCAGGATGGTGCTTTCTGATATAACCAGGCAAAAGCAGATCGAGACGGAGAATACCCGGTTGCAGGCAACTCTGCTTCAGTCCCGGAAGATGGAGTCGATCGGCCGGCTTGCAGGTGGTGTTGCCCATGAGTTTAACAATATGCTGCAGGTGATGCTTGGCAATATTGAGCTGCTGATAGCCAGGGAGGAGCTTGACGTCAGTGCGCATCGCTCACTTATCGCAGTGCGGAGTTCCATCATGAAGTCAGCCAGGATTGTTAGTCAACTGCTTGCTTTTGGCGGAAAGCAGATGATTTCTCCGACGACACTCAATCTCAATGTTGTGGTTGAGCATATCATCAAGATGCTTCAACGCCTGCTGGGAGAGCATATCAAGGTAATCTTTACTCCAGGCGAAGGGCTTTGGTCGGTGAAGATGGATTCGACACAAATCGAACAGCTTCTGATCAAACTTGCCCTCAATGCAAGGGATGCCATCAAGGAGAGCGGAACACTGAGCATCACGACAAGAAATGTCGTCGTTGATAGAACATTCTGTAGTACTCATACTGAAATGGTGCCTGGTGATTATGTGTTGCTTCAGGTGCACGATGATGGAAGTGATATAGACAAGGAGATACTTGACTCTGTTTTTGAACCGTTTTTTTTAACAAAATCGTTGACAGAGGGTACTGGCCTCGGGCTGGCCGCGGTCTACGGTATTGTCCGGCAGAATCGGGGTGCGATATACGCTTTCAGCAGAAAGGGAGCAGGGACGATATTTGATATTTATATGCCCCGGAGCGAAGACAATGGATCAGTCTGATTGTTCCATGAAAACAACGAACCCTTTATGGAGCATGACCCATTATTGCCATTCCGTACCACCCGCTGTTTCCGAAAATCTCTCTCTTGCCGAAAGGGGTTATTACGGAATAGGGGGGAGCGCTCGTTATTTTTCCGAACCAGCATCTCTGGCGGAGCTTGCCGATATTTTGCTTTGGAGTGTCGGGCAGCGCCTCCCGCTTGCGCTCATGGGCAGCGGAAGCAATATCCTTTTTTCGGACGATGATTTTTCGGGTGTGGTAATCTCCCTTGGCCGGATGGAGCGCTTTTTTTGGCTCTCGGATGATGAGCTTTTTTGCGAGGCGGGGGTGGAGAACAGCCGCATTGCCGAAGAGTTGTTGCGGGCTGGCAGGGGAGGAGGCGAGTGGCTCTACCGGCTACCCGGCCAGATAGGGGCAACGGTAAGGATGAATGCCCGCTGTTTCGGGGGCGAGGTTTCGGCCATTACGGCGGCGGTTTTGACGCTCTCGGTTGAGGGTTGCCTGCGTTGGCGGTTGCCGGAAGAGATTTTTTACGGTTATAAGCATACTGCCCTTATGGAGAGTCCGGAGATTGTGGTTGCCGCTCTTTTGCGTTTTCCCCTCGCCCGCCCGGAAGAGGAGACAAGAACGTTGATGCAGGGCCATGAAGGTGAGCGTGAGGCGAAGCACCATTTCGACTTTCCGAGTTGCGGCTCGACCTTCAAGAACAACTATGCGGTGGGGCGTTCGAGCGGCAGCATCTTTGAGGAGCTTGGTTTCAAGGGGGTGGCGGAGGGTGGCGCCATGGTAAGTCCCCATCATGCCAACTTTATTTATAACAGGGGCGGGGCAACGGCACGGGAGGTGCTCACGCTTGCTGCCCGAATGCAACAGGCAGCGCTTGCAGAGGCAGGGGCCCAGCTCGATCTTGAGGTGCAGTGTGTCGGGTTGTTTGATGGCGATCTGCTTGCGTCGTGCGGTGTTGCTTCTACGGCTGACAAACTGGACCCTTCGAAAAAGTGGGCCGGTCTGTTATGGAATCCGCAGGAGGAGGGCGCGGCGGCAACTCCGGATTCGCTCTTTCCCCGAATGCTCATGCAGGGGCCGCTGGTCGGCTATGCGGCTCTCGACTGGGATTTTCCTGCCGGAGCGTTTGTCGCTGTTGAGCAGTTGCGTTCGCTTGCGGATGCGGCCCTTGAACCCGAAGCGCCCTTTCTTCGCTGGACAACCAGCAGTCGAGATCCGGCCATTTTTGCCGTCAAGCCGCCCTCAACCATTCCGGCAGGAAGTTTTATTGACGGGCTATGGAACTACGGCGTTTCTGAACTGTTTCTTGCTTCCGGAGTTTCGGGTGGCGGCTATCTTGAGTTTGAAATGAGTCCGGAGGGTCACTGGGTTGCGCTTCGTTTTGATACCTCAAGAAAGAGGACAAAAGGCTTTGAAGCTCTTTCAGCGGAGCCTTGGCAGAAAGCGGTGCATAGGGTGCAGGGTGAGGGGCTCTTTGGTATGGAGTTTTCATGGGAACTGTTGCAGCCCTTCATCAACGAGGGGAAGCTTGCCCTGCAGTGCGCAGCCTCTTCCGGCAGGGGTGGGTTAGCTCTTTTTCCCTGGTGGAATCAAGCGCCACGACCGGCTGATTTTCATCAACCGGAGCGCTTTTTCAGAATTCGTCTGCTTTGAAAATATCTGTTACAGATCGGCGGCTGGCATACGCGATACCTCTTCTGCCGTAAAGACCGGTCCCTCTTTGCAGACATAGACTGACCCCACATTGCAGCGTCCGCATTTGCCGACACCACATTTCATGCGGTTTTCGAGTGTTGTGTAGACGTTTTTTTCATCAAAGCCAAGTTTCTTGAGCGAGATCAGGGTGAACTTGATCATGATGGGCGGCCCGCATATCACGGCGATGCAGTTGTCGGGAGAGGGGGCGGCCTCTTCGAGCACGGTGGGCACAAAGCCGATACGGTACTTCCAGTCGGGTGACTCTCCACCCGGATCGACGGTGAGGACAAGGTCAACATCAGGGCGTTCCTGCCACTCGTCCAGTTCATGTTTGTAGACCAGATCGGCTACGGTTCGGGCTCCATAGACAATGGTGACCTTGCCGAATTTTTCACGCTGATCAAGGCACGACCAGATAACGCTCCGCGTCGGGGGGAGAGCAATTCCTCCTGAAATGAAGAGGAGGTTTTTTCCGTGGAACTGCTCGATGGGGAAGCGGTTGCCGTAGGGGCCCCGGAAGGTGACGAGATCACCGACATCGGCATTGGCGAGAGCCGATGTTACCCTGCCGGACTGGCGGAAGGTGCACTCGATATACTCGTTCCGGGTCTCGGGGCTTGCGACGCAGAAGGTGCTCTCTCCCTCGCCGTAAACGCCGTAGAGACCGAACATGCCGGTACGGAAGGTTTTCTTGAACTGCTCATGGTCGGCCGGGTCTTGAAACTCGAGCCTCATGGTTTTGACGCCGGGCGCTTCGTCGTGGCGGGCGACGATTTTCATGATAGCCGGCTTGTAAATGTTCTGTTGCGCGTTTTGGATGGTTTCTGTCACGGCTATAATTTTGATATCTCTTGTAAAGTCTCGGTAATACCCATGTCAACCGGGCACTGGCGTGAGCATCGTCCGCATCCGCTGCAACTGTTCACGCTGAACTTGCCTGGAAAATAGTTGAATTTGTGCATGATGCGCTGGCGCCATCGTGCCGATTGCGTCGCACGGGGGTTGTGGCCCGAGGTGTGCATGGTAAAGAGGGCAAAAGAGCAACTGTCCCAGTTTTTCCGTCTGATGCCGCTGTAGGTGTCGCCTTCGTCCTGGATGTCGAAGCAGTGGCAGGTGGGACAGAGGTAGGTGCAGGAGGCGCAGCCGATACAGCGCATGGAGATCTCTTTCCAGAATTTACTGTCGAAGTTCACAGGGTTTTGCAGCCAGGTAACGCAGGTGTCGAGGTTGAACTTTTCCGGCACTTCGGCGGTCGGCAGGGCTGTTTCATCGCTCTCCTTGATCTCTTCGGAGATGAGCGCGAAGGCTTCTCGTCCACGGTCGGTCAGCTCTTCAACCACCCATCCCCGGTTTTTGTCGAGAGGGCGAAGCAGCACATCAGAGCCTTTGGTGCTGTCGGGGGAGTGTTTGAGTGAGGTGCACATGCAGAAATCATCCGATTCGGTACAGGCAATGGTTACAATGACCGATTCATTGCGCCGTTTAAACCAGTATTCATCCTTGTAATCCCATCCGAAAAGGGGATCGTCAATTGCCAGACCTGATGCATCACACGGCCTCGCACCAAAAATGATTCTTGGGGCTGCAGGGGGAGCGAAGTCCGTCGTCTCAATCTCATTTTTCTTGATGGTGTAGCGCAGCATCGGCTCAGTTTGCGGAAAAAAGAGCTCCTTGAGTGAACGGTCGGGGAGCACGATGCCGAAAGCGAAATCGCTGGCTTTCTCAACTGCGGCATAGGTTGAAAGTGACTCTCCCTGCACTGGGCCAATCACGGTTATCCCTGCCGAGCGCCATTTTGCGACACACTGGTCAAGTTTATCACTGAAAAGGATTCTTGTCATAGGTGTTGGTTACTTAGAGAATGAATGTCTCAGTGTCGTCCTTTTTGAAGCTTGCGAGTACCGGTTCCTGAGTCGGGCTTAAACCGGCAAAATGATCGAATCCATCAAGCACCTCTTTGGCCATTCTCTGGTTGATGAGGCGAAGCGGAATGTTGACAGGGCACGCCCGGTCGCAGTTGCCGCACTGGACGCATCGGCCGGAAAGGTGAAATGCCCGAACGATATTCCATTCAAAATTTCCAAGTGTATGCGACGAGGTGTTGACCCATTGCGGTTGATTGCTGTCGACAATGCAGCGGCGGCAGTAACACATGGGGCAGGCCTGACGGCAGGCGTAGCATTTGATGCATCGGGAGAATTCCTCCTGCCAGAAGTCGAAACGCTCTTTTGCGTTCATCTTTTCGATACGTTCAAGGAGAGGCTCTTTTGAGGTGAGGTTCGGGTTCTCCTTGATTTCAGTGAGCAGCGCTGAAAAGTCTTCGGTATTTCGGCCCTGCAGCGGCCTGACTTCGCGGCCTGTTGAGTCAAATCCAAAAATGACGATCTGACTTGCATTGAGCTGGAATTCTGCGGCGAGGATGTTGATGGAGCGTATCCCTTCGGGGCGCAGAAAGATGCCGACCTGTTTTTCATCGCTCAAGAGCCCTTCGGTGACGAGGTATCCCGAAAGGTTGGTCACGCAGGTACTGTCGAGTACAAGCTGGTCGGCCTCCTCCGAGTTGCGGATAAAGAGCGGGCGACGCCGATCGGGAGTTGAGCCGGTCCTGTAGCCGATCGCCATTTTTATCGTGCCATTGGCAAGAAGCTCTTTTACCGTTGTTCTGTATTTTTCCTGTGTAATCATTGCCTCTTGTTTTTAAAGGGTAGCCGGTGATTCCGTTTCCTTGATCAACTCCTGATACTGATCAAAAGGGCCGAGTTTACGGATATCTTCCGTAACGCTGTTGATAAGATCGGCAAATTTGCTGCCTTCTGCCGCACTGATCCATGAGAACATGACCCGTTCAGGTGGGATACCGGTGAAGTCGAGCAGGGCGCGAAAGACCATCCACCGGCGGCGAGCATGGTAGTTTCCGTGGGTGAAATGGCAGTCACCCGGGTGGCAGCCACTGACCAGCACACCGTCAGCCCCCTTCTGCAGCGCTTTAAGGATAAACATGGGGCTGATTCTTCCGGTGCAGGGAAGCCGGACAATACGGACATTGGGTGCGTATTTCAGCCTGCTCGTTCCTGCCAGGTCAGCTCCTGCGTAGGTGCAGTAGGTACAGACAAAAGCGACGATCTTTGGTTCAAATGGTTCACTCATCGGCGTACTCCAGTAGCAAAGTTCTGTTTGTTCAAGGGAAAAATGGAGGTTTTTTTAAAGCCCCATCACTTCTGCAAATATCTGTTTTTCGGTAAAACCTGCCAGGTCAAGGCTGTTTGAACGGCAGAAGCTGACGCAGGTGCCGCACCCCTGGCAGAGGCCGGGATTGACGTAGGCCACCTGTTTGACAAGTTTTCCCGAACGGTCGCGAATATCTTTTTTCTCAATGGCATTGTAGGGACAGGCAAGAACGCAGCCCCAGCATCCGGCGCAGGTTGCTTCGTTGTTGATGGCAATAACCGGCTCCCGCTCAAGTTTTTCCTTGCTGAAAAGGGCAAGCACCTTGCTGGCTGTGGCTGATGCCTGGGCAATTGAGTCAGGAATATCTTTGGGCGACTGGCACGCTCCGGCAAGAAAGACCCCTGCCGTTGATGATTCAACGGGGCGCAGCTTGAGATGGGCCTCGTTGTAGAAGCCATATTCGTCGTAGGCGATACCGATGGTTTTGGCAAACTCTTTTGCATTGGGCTGTGGCACCATTGCTGTGGCCAGTACCACCATGTCGGCCACAACGGTCACCGGCTTGCCGAGCAGGGTATCGACACCGCGCACCATCATTTTCCCATTCTCCAGCCAGAGCTTGCTCACTCTGCCACGGATGTAGGATGCCTCATCCTCCTCAATGGCCCGGCGGGTAAATTCATCATACCCTTTGCCTGCTGCACGGATATCCATGTAGAAAATATGGGCATGACCGTCGTGCATCTTGTGTGCGTAGAGCATGGCATGTTTGGCGGTGTACATGCAGCATATTTTGGAGCAGTAGCGTACTCCCTTCGAAGGGTCGCGTGATCCGGCGCACTGGATAAAGACAACGGTTTCGGGCTCTTTACCGTCAGAGGGACGAAGGATTTTTCCGGCAGTCGGGCCACTTGCCGAGGCGAGGCGCTCAAACTGAAGGCCGGTGATGACGTCCGGAAATTTACCGTAGCCATACTCTCCGTAGAGGGCGGTATTCTGGATCTGGAAGCCGGTGGCCACCACAATTGCACCGATCTCAAGGTCGATGAATTCATCCTGCATATCAAAGTTGATGGCATTGATTTGACAGGACTTCTGGCACAGTTTGCATTTTCCGTTCTTGAAGTAGATGCAGTTTGCCTTGTCGATGACCGGCATATTGGGGACGGATTGGGCGAAAGGGGTATAAATGGCGGTGCGCTTGCCAAGGCCGCAGTCAAATTCACTGGAGATTTTTTTGACCGGACATTTTGTTGTGCAGTCGCCGCAGCCCGTACAGGTGTTCATGTCAACGTAGCGCGATTTCATGCGAACCCTCACCTTGAAGTTGCCGATATAGCCATCAACACTCTCAATTTCGGCATAGGTAAGGAGCCTGATTTTGGGATGCTGGGCGGTTTCGACCATTCTGGGGGTCATGATGCACTGCGAGCAGTCGAGTGTAGGGAAGGTCTCCGACAACTGTGCCATGTGACCGCCAAGGGAGGGCTCCCGCTCGACGAGGACAACTTCCTGACCGGCATTGGCAATATCGAGTGCTGCCTGGAGACCGGCAATACCTCCGCCGATGACCAGAGCCCGGCGGGTTACCGGTACCTCAATAGGCTGAAGTTTGTTGTTGCGCTTGACCTTTTCAACCATCGAACGGACAATATCCGCCGCTTTCTCGGTAGCCATATCCTTGTCGGTATGCACCCACGAACATTGTTCGCGAATGTTGGCTATTTCACAGAGATAGGGGTTCAGCCCCGCCTCAGCACATGCTTTGCGGAAGGTGGCTTCATGCATTCTTGGTGAGCAGGCGGCTATGACGATACCGCTCAGGTTGTTTTCGCGGATCGCTTTTTTGACGCTCTCCTGGCCTGGATCGGAGCAGAAATATTTGTATTCGACAGAGACGGCAACCCCGGGATGTTCCCCCAGGGCGGCAGCAAGTTTGGTACAATCAACCTTTGCAGCGACATTTTCGCCGCAGTGACATATAAATACCCCGATTTTTGCCATTATTCAATCTTTTAGTATGAAGCCGCTGACCGGATGGGCCCGGCATGGAACGCCCTTGAACCCGTGCTTTGCGTACGGTATTCAAGGGTTTGGTCGTACCCTAAAGTTTTGAGACAAGGTCGAGCGCAGGCACAAAATGCTCTCCCACAGCTACTTCCGCAGGGTCGGCACCGCAGGCGATGGCGACAAGCTCCGAAATGTAGTAAACCGGCATCTCTTTGACATCGCCGAACCGCTTTCTCATGCTTCCCTGACGCATGTCGAGATTGGCCTGGCAAAGGGGACAGGCAACAACAAAGGCTTCGGCACCGTTATCGGCTGCGTTTTTGGCAATGGTATGCGTCAGCTCTTCGACAAGCGGCTGCTGGGCAAGCGTCAGCCCGGCTCCGCAGCACTCAATCTTGAACGCCCAGTCTATCGGTGTAGCCCCGAGGGCAGTCATGATCGCCTCCATTTTGAGCGGGTTTTCCGGATCGTCAAAACCCATGGCTTCCATTGGTCGAACGAGCAGGCAACCATAATAGCAGGCAAGATGGAGACCTGTAAGGGGCTTTTTAACCCTTCTCTTGATGTCCTCCGGATCCATTGCTTCAAGAAGCTGGGTTACACCAATAAATTCAGCCGTGCAGGTTGGTACGATGCCGGTAATTGCGCGAACCTCCTCACGAAGTTCCTCAGAGTCAAGCAGTGACTGTCGGGTGGTAACCTGACGGTTCTGGCAGGCAGCGCAGGGTGCAAGAACCAGCTTCAGCCCCTGCGCATCGGCAAGAGCCTGGTTCCGTGCAGGAAGAAGCACGGCAAGCTTATGGTTGGTGGCGTGTGCCGATGTTGCTCCGCAGCAGTTCCAGTCATCAAGCTCCTGAAGCTTGATGCCGAGCAGGGCGCACATTTTTTTGACTGAAATATCATATTCCCGTGCTGTTCCACTCAGCGAGCATCCGGGATAGTAGCCAATGGTCATGCCCGGCTTGATCGAACGGGGAGACGTTGGGGTGAACTCCTTTTTTATCGGACGTCGTTTCGGAGCAGCCAGATGAGCCTCTTTTTTGGAAGCTTCAAAAATTTTTGCGATCTGCTCCTTTCCCTTTACTCCACCTTTACCGGTAATGGTGTGCAGCGGATTGATCTTTCCGCTCATGATCATCTTGACACCCGACTCGGCATCCTGCAGGAACGTTCTGGTGCGGAGCTTGTAGCTGTTGATGAGTGAGAGCTCCTCAAGACGGCCATGTTTGCGCACGTTGTTGAGGAAGGAGACATGGAATGCAGTGACCAGTTTTTTTGCCCTGTTTTCTGAAACAATACCCTTCTCAAGCGCCATAGCCCTGAGAGAGTCCATTGTTGCGGCAATATCCATGTTCTGTGGACATCGTGAAGTACAGGTCATGCAACCAACACAGAACCAGAGCGCTTCGCTTTTCAGGGCATCTTCGATATAGCCTGCCTGAACGAGACGCATGATTCTTGCCGGAGGACTGTCCATAAATGCTCCCGCAGGACAACCAGCGGTACACTTGCCGCACTGGTAGCAGCAGTTATAGTCGTTTCCGGTGGATTCCTCAAGCTGATGCTTCAGGGTATCCTTTACTGTCATCTTGATTTTTGACACGTGGTATAGGTTACTTTACGTGGAGCGGGAAGCGAAAAGACACCAACATAGCATGTTAAAGAAAATTACATTAATGTCAAATAAATCGGATTCATTTATTTGCGCTCACTCCGGATGAAAAAAGAGCCTGAAAGCACCGGAAAGGTGCGCCACCACTCTGTTTCCAGATTTTTAACAGCTTGTCGCGTGTCATCACTTTTTTCAACAATTGTTAATAAACGCGGAGATGCATCAATGCGTTCACTTCGGTTTAATTTTTTTTGTTCGGGGGGTGTTGCATCAAGAGAGTTGCGTTCTTGATGTGCATTTTTCCTCTTCAGCATGTTGAGCCTGCATTTTCGGCAACCCTGATGGGGGAAAATATCCGGAAAGTCATTGATATGATACTCTTTTTGCTTATGATGCAGCAACTCCCCATTTTAAGTATTATAAATTTTCATTACAAGACCATGTTTGATGAAATAGAGTTTGACAAGATCAAGCGTTTGCCCAAGTATGTCTTTGCTGCGGTCAATGAACTCAAAATGGCTGAACGGCGTGCTGGTGAGGATGTTATTGATTTTTCGATGGGTAATCCTGACGGCCCGACACCCCAGCATATTGTCGACAAACTGATCGAAAGCATCAATAAACCGAGGACTCACGGCTATTCCGTTTCAAAGGGAATTTACAAGCTTCGTGGCGCGGTGGGAACCTGGTATCAACGAAAGTACAATGTTGATCTTGACCTCGATCGTGAAGTTGTGGCAACGATGGGTTCAAAAGAGGGTTATGTTCACCTTGTGCAGGCCATCACCAATCCCGGTGACCTTGCCATGGTGCCCGATCCCTGTTACCCTATCCACTCCCAGGCATTCATTCTTGCCGGCGGTAACGTCCATCGCCTGAAACTTGAACTGAACGACGATTTCACTCTTGACGAAGAGGGCTTTTTCGCAAATATTGAAAAAGCGCTGCGCGAATCGTCACCAAAGCCCAAGTTCATTGTTGTGAATTTTCCCAATAACCCCACCACAGCAACGGTTGAACTTCCCTTTTATCAGAAGCTGGTCGATATTGCCCGACAGGAGCGCTTTTATATTATCAGTGATATTGCCTATGCCGAACTGACCTATGATGGCTACGTCACTCCCTCAATCCTCCAGATTCCCGGTGCAAAGGATGTTGCCGTCGAGAGCTATACCCTCTCAAAAACCTACAACATGGCCGGATGGCGTGTCGGGTTCATGGTCGGAAACGCCAAACTGATCGGCGCCCTCGAAAAAATCAAGAGCTGGCTCGATTACGGCACCTTTACCCCGATTCAGGTCGCCTCAACCATTGCCCTTACTGAAGACCAGAGCTGCGTTCAGGAGATCTGCGAGGTCTACCGCAAACGGCGCGATGTTATGGTCAAAAGTTTTATCAACGCAGGCTGGCCGGTTGTTTCACCCCGTGCAAGCATGTTTGTCTGGGCACAGATTCCCGAACCCTTCCGCTCAATGGGAAGCCTTGAGTTCAGCAAGAAGCTGCTTAGCGAAGCCAAGGTTGCCGTCAGTCCCGGCATAGGATTCGGCGCCTACGGTGATGAGTATGTGCGTATTGCCATGATCGAGAACGAAGAGCGCATCCGCCAGGCCGCGCGGAATATTCGCAAGTTTCTGCGGGATTAAATAAAAATTGCAGGGGCATGTTCTTGCGTGCCCCTGCAATCGCCCAAATACATCATCATCCGTTCGGAAAACACAGGCACGGCAAACCCGCAGGTATATGCCATGGAGTCTCCCTTACCCCAATTTTGATACCTTAAAAATCTACCAAAAAAAACATCTGTTCTTCATAACTTGTCAAGAGGCAGTCCGGCTATATTGCCAATGCGGTCGTCTGCTTGCTCAAAAGAGTGTTGTACAATTGTAAAGATAATTTAAGGATAAAGTCATGTTGATACAGTCCATCAGGCTAAAACAATTTTTAAGTTTTGGTGCGTCAACAGAGGAAATATCTTTAGGCCCTTTGAATGTAATCATAGGCCCGAATGGCTCCGGAAAATCGAATCTTCTGGAATCTATTGAGCTGCTGAAGAATGCGCCTGACCAGTTGTTAAAACCGATCAGAGAAGGTGGAGGGGTCAGAGACTGGCTTTGGAAAGGAGGGAAAGAGACGCCTGTTGCATCAATAGATGTTGTGCTCGCTTATCCCAAGGGTGCACAAAATCTCCGATATTTACTCTCATTTACTGAGGTCGGTCAGCGCTTTGAAATTGTTGATGAGAAAATTGAAAATGAAAAACCACATACCAATAATCACTCTTGCGCGAACTTTTATTATCATTTTAATGGTGGTCGTCCAGCGTTGAATGTGAAGGGTGAAAAAAGATCATTACAGCAAGAGGATGTTGATCTTGAAAAATCCATCCTTTCTCAGCGACGTGATCCTGATCAATATCCAGAAATAACCTATATAGGGCAGGCTTTTAGCAAAATTCGCCTCTACCGTGAATGGAGTTTTGGTCGCTATACGGCACCTCGTCTACCGCAGAAAGCTGATTTACCGAATAATTTTCTTGAATCTGATTCAAGTAATCTTGGCTTGGTTCTCAATCGTTTAAAACGTGAGCCATTGGTCAAGAAGCGGCTCCTCAAGGCATTACAGTCTCTTTATGAAGGAATTGACGATTATGATGTTCAAATAGAAGGAGGAACAGTTCAGGTTTTTTTTCATGAGGGTCGTTTTACGGTACCAGCAACCCGACTCTCGGATGGAACGTTACGTTATCTCTCTCTTCTTGCAATTTTGTGTCATCCCGAACCACCGCCGTTGGTATGCATTGAAGAACCGGAATTAGGTCTTCATCCCGATATTCTTCCAACCTTGGCTGAGTTACTGAAAGAAGCCTCAGAACGCACTCAGCTTATTGTTACCACTCATTCTGATGTCCTGGTTGATGCAATGTCTGACCAGCCCGAATCAATTCTTGTTTGCGAAAAAGGTGATGACAATAGCTCACAGATCCGACGCTTGAATGCTGAGGCTCTTAAACCGTGGCTTAAAAAATACAGTTTAGGTGAACTCTGGACTCGCGGTGAAATCGGAGGTACACGATGGTAGCTGTAAAATTGTATGTAGAGGGTGGCGGCGATACCAACCAATTGAAAACAGCTTGTCGGAAAGGATTTTCTGCATTTCTTAAAAAGGCTGGACTTGTTGATATAATGCCGAGGATCGTTGCTTGCGGGAGCCGTCAGGATGCTTATGACTCGTTCTGTATTGCTCTTGAAAATGGTAACAGCGCTATGCTGTTGGTAGACAGCGAGGCCCCGGTCAGTGCTGAATGTATGCAGGAAGAGCCTGAAAGTTGGAAACCTTGGCAACATCTTCGTAACCGTCCGGGCGACTGTTGGGAAAAACCGGCAAAGGCCAGTGAACAGGAGTGCCACTTGATGGTACAGTGCATGGAAACGTGGTTTTTAACTGATCGAGCATCATTGCAGGAGTTCTTTGGTCAAGGGTTCCATCTCAAATCGTTACCGGCAGAAGGGAACCAGATTGAATCGATTGCAAAAGAGAGCGTGTATAAGTCTCTTAAAAAAGCAACCAAAAGCAGCAAGTCCAAAGGAGAGTATGGCAAAGGCGACCACTCGTTCCAAATTTTGGAAATGATTGATCCACTTAACGTCATGAAAGCCTCTCCATGGGCAAAACGATTTATTGATGAAGCAAAAAAGAAAATGAAGAGTTGATGGTAATACAGACTGACAAAGAATGGCAGAAATATCGTGGAGTCCCAAAAGTGAAGCAGCTAAGCTGCTGGTCAATTTGTTACCCTTCCCTCTCAAAAACCTACAACATGGCCGGATGGCGTGTCGGGTTCATGGTCGGAAACGCCAAACTGATCGGCGCCCTCGAAAAAATCAAGAGCTGGCTCGATTACGGCACCGTCACTCCCATCCAGGTCGCCTCAACCATTGCCCTTACTGAAGACCAGAGCTGCGTTCAGGAGATCTGCGAGGTCTACCGCAAACGGCGCGATGTTATGGTTAAAAGTTTTATCACTACCGCTCCAGCGGTTGCGTTGCAAAAGCCAAAACGCACCTGCCAATCCGGACCGCTGACCATTTTGTCCGCCAAAGCCAGTCGCCTGTAAATCCCTGCACTGCAACGTGAATGAAGATCCAGCTTTCATCGCCACAAAGCTCAGTCACTCTGAACGGCCGGTCAACAAAGCGGCTCCCCAGTTCAGCATCCTGCACCACCGCCCGCAGCTCCTGATACGGAAATATGATGTTTCCGATAAAATTTTGCACAGAACTCCTCTGTGTATTGTGTAAACTCTTTATATGGTACGCATGGACATTGTATTCGTGGAATGTGTTTTTACGTTTGTTTGGTTTCGCAATTTTCGGGTCCTTTTGTCCTCTTCATTCAAGTGAAGGTTTTCTAAAAAGGGGATTCTTATGACGAACAATCCGATAGTTAATTTTGATGAAAATTATTTTTTCAGCCAATCTTATGGTTTTGTAGCGGCAGATATTATGCCACCGCTGGTTACCACCATCAGCCCTGCTTACCGTACAAAAGCAGTTGCTCTTGATAGTAATATTGTGCTTGAGTTCAATGAAGCGATTAAGCAGGGTACCGGCTCTATAGTTATTCACAGCGAATCACTTAACGGTACTGTTGTGGAGAGTTATGATGTTGCGACCAGCGAAAATATTATGATTTCAGGGAATACGTTGACGATCAATCCTACGGCTAATCTTGCAAACAGTACGCACTACTTTGTTACACTTGATGCTGGTTCAGTTGATGATCTTGCCGGGAATCACTTTTCCGGATCAACGTATGATTTTACCACAGATGGACAGATTGTAGAGACCGCGACTCTTTTTGCTGATGATTTCGACAGTCCATTAAATTCAGCTAATTGGGACTACAGTCACTGGAAAGCGGTCAATGACCCCTCATTTTATGGACGCACTCAACAACGTCAACAGCTTCCGGACGTCTCAAATGGCGAATTGCATCTCAAACTTGATACGTTCAACCCCACCTATAATCCGCTTGATCCAAGGCAGGAACCATCGTTTTTTGGTTCAGAAGCTATCACCAAAAAGACGTTTTCAATCAAAACCGGGGGAGTTTCTTTTGAATTCAATGCTCATTTTGTCAATCCGGTAGCCGGTATTGTTGGAGGTATGTTTAGCTACAGTACTATGGCTGGTGGTATTGATAACGAGATCGATTTTGAAGCGGTATCAAATAAACTCGATCAGGTCCATACAAATATCTATGCAAATGGACCTTATACCAGCGCAGGTCGCTCTCAATTTAATCCAATTTCCGGTGTGTTAACTGATTCTCATATTTATCGAATTGAGTGGTTTACAGATTCCATACGCTGGTTTGTTGACGGTCAGTTGATCCGCGAGGAGGTCGATAATATTCCACAACAGCCAATGGCATTGCACTTGAATCTCTGGGTGCCAAAGGATACGTGGATAGACGCTTTCAATCCTGCGCTGAACCCGGTCACAACTGCAAATGCCAATACATCTTATTATTTTGATGTCGATTCAGTGCGAGTGGCCCGGTTATTGTCAACTTATTATTTTGATGAAGCTACTGATACGGTGCAGTCGAGTTTGACGTACGCGCTGGGAGCCAATGTCGAGAATTTGACACTGACGGGTACAGCCGCAATTAATGGAACAGGGAACGGCCTTGCGAATCTGCTTGTCGGCAACAGTAGCAGCAATATGCTTGATGGCGGAGCTGGCAATGATATGATGCAGGGTGGAGCGGGTGATGACACCTACGTTGTAGACTGTACCGGTGATGTTGTGAGGGAAACGAGTTCTGGGGGTAGCGATACGGTGCGGTCGAGTGTGACCTGGACACTGAGAGCCAATTTCGAGAACCTGACACTGACAGGATCTGTCGCCATTAATGGCACTGGCAACATTTTAGCTAATCTGCTTGTCGGCAACGACGACATTAATATCCTCACCGGCTTGGCGGGTAATGACACCTTGCAGGGTGGAACAGGGGACGACATACTCAATGGCGGAGTCGGCAATGACTGCCTGGATGGAGAAGGGGGCTCCGATCTTTATGTCGTAGCCCTTGCAGGCCATCATGCTATAGCAGAGTTCACCGACAGTGGAGCTTCCGGGATTGATGAAGTTCGTTTCAGCTCAAACGCTGCAAGTACACTGACCCTCTATTCCGAAGACACGGGTATTGAGAAGGTGGTCATCGGCACAGGGAAACTCGCCGCAGCCGTGACGACCGGTACAACGGCGCTGAATGTGAATGCCTCGGCCGTGACCAATGCGTTGTGGATAGTTGGTAATGCGGGAGCAAACTTCTTGACAGGCAGCGGATATGCCGACACGCTCGATGGCGGATCGGGCAAAGACACGCTGATTGGTGGCGAAGGGAATGACCATTTGATCGGCGGCCTGAGCAATGACACGCTACTGGGTGGAGATGGTGATGATACCTTGATTGGGGGCAACGGCAACGACGTGCTGACAGGAGGCACAGGCTCTGATCATTTTGTTTTTGCAGTGGCGCCTAATGCAGCGACCAATAAAGATACCATTACTGATTTTGTGTCAGGTACGGATGAACTTCATTTCAACCGTAACGTTTTTACTGGCCTTGGCGGAGTGGGTGTGTTGACTGAAGCTGAGTTTTATTCAGGTACGGCAGCCCATGACAACAGTGACAGGATCATTTACAACATGGCGACCGGAGCGCTTTACTACGATGCTGACGGAACGGGAGGGTTTGCAGCGGTGCAAGTTGCCATAATTGGCACAACCACACATTCCGCGTTGGCGTATACGGACATCGATATTATTGCATGATGAATTCGGAATGAAGCTCTCATTACCAGTTCCTTGCGGCTGATGTCAATGAAGATGGGCGGGTCAAGTCCACAGACGCGCTCAATATCCTGAAGATGTCGGTGGGTCTCCCTACGGCGCCAGCAAGCGAATGGCTCTTTGTATCAGAGAGCGTTGGCAGTGAAGTGATGTCGCGAACCAATGTTGTCTGGCCTGATGATCCGGTCTCGATTATCTTTGGTACTGACCAGGAACTGGATCTGATTGGTATTGTCAGGGGAGATGTTGACGGCAGTTGGGTTGCGTAACCGTAATTGCTCCGGTTGCGAGTGCATGAAAGAGCTTAAAAAGAGGCGACACCGTCATCGTCTGTCGTCTTGACCGGCTTGGTCTGCCTGTTTAACCCTTGTTCGACCGGGGAAAAACCGCAGGCCAAGCCGTTTTCCGCATTACTGCATACCGAACCATCCCCTCTGGTTCTTAATGTTTTTTATGTGCGGATTTGAAATCTCTCGTCCAGCGATTTAAGCTTTTCCACAATACCGGTGTATTCCAGTTCAGACATTGGAAGCATGGCTGCTCCAAAGAAACCCTGCCTCCTCATATCCATGGCTTTATTTGAAACATTGGCACGAACCGTATCCCAGAATGGATGAGCAAAGGTATCCACCGGTTCTGTTAATCTGCCGTCGTGCATCGAAAATGCGGCACAGCTTACTACTGGAGGCCCATCGAAATAACTGATGCCCGATTGTAACTGTACCGGCATTAATGGCATCTGATGGGAACCGCGCATACAGCCGGCAACATAGGGACCGATAGCGAATGGAGCAAGGATTTCGCCGGTGGCCGGAAAATTTTTCTGTACTCGTATAAGCATCACCGGATCATCTTTGCCGGTATATTTTCCGGCGATATTATGCAGTCTTGAGGTGGAAACTACGGCGGCCTGTTCTCCGGATGAACGAGACCAGATCGATTCTACGACATAACGTTCAGTATCACGCAGTAACGTAGCTATTGCGTAAAGGTCTTCGGGTGCATGCAACTCAATGATCCTGTCGCCTTCAGTATGGTTCACATCCATGATAACAAAACGAAATCCATTTGACATGCCCGGTGAAAGCATCAGGCCGGGAGTATTCATTGGATCAGCGAAGGCCATATATAAAGGCAGGTTATAACAGCCGGGATCAGTTTTGTCGGCCGCAAAAAATAAAAAGGGTTCATCTGGCCGCTCATCGAATTCAAATTCAGCTACAGCCGGACCCATACCGCGAACGTTTCCGGAAAAGGAGTCCTTGAGCAAATCCTGACCAGCGCCATAAAGTCCTTGCTGCCGGGCGACTTGCGTGCCTTTCATGAATGCGTCCCAGCATAATTTATGGATGGCTTCGAATCCTGTTCCATGTGTATGCGTCATTAAAATTGCTATATCATCTCCGGTAAAGCTGATATAACTGTCGATAAGAAGTTTCTGGCCTTGATCATGAATATACGAGGCGACCGTTTCAAGCAACAGTCTGGAAGGCTGAATATGGCCGCCTATAGAGCCAATATCTGCCTTTATGACACTTACGGTTACTTTCATTTCTTCTACTCCTTCTGTTTGACGAGCGCATTGACCTTACGTTATGGTCATTGAGACCGAATGCATGCTACCGATGGACGTTCTTCATTTTCGCAAAACTGCCAACGCATTTAATATGTGTTAATAAAAGCGATTTTCCGTCGTTTGTTTGCTGGAATTTTACAAAGCTCACGCCCAATCGAACACCATTACAGCGATCGGTGCAGATGGCTACAGTAAATCGACTGAGTGCTGGTCAATTTTGTTCTTCTTCCCGCTCAAAAATCTCGCCGATGGCCTGCTGTATGGCGTCAACAACCATGCCGGAGGAGACCAGGCTGGCGATGTCGCTTGCGAGGTCTCCAGCCCGGCCGTGAAACCATGTGGCCGCGGCTGCGGCGGCGTTGATGGGGGAGGCCCCTTTTGCGGCGAAGGCAACAATCATGCCGGAGAGTACATCGCCTGATCCGGCGGTGGCGAGCGCTTCGGTGCCGCTGGTGTTGAGGAGAGCAGGTCCTTCAGCTCCGGCAATAACGGTGGGAGATCCTTTCAGAAGAACGGTTACCCCATGGAGAGCAGCAAAGCTTCGGGCGCACTCAATCGGATCGGCGGCGATCTCTTCGATTGGTCGCCCCGTCAGGCGGCTGAACTCTCCGTAATGCGGTGTGAGCACAACCTCACGGCATTGGCTCAGCGCGTCTGCTATGCCGATAACCGAGAGGGCGTAGAGTGCATCGGCGTCAAGGATCAGTTTTTTTGAAGCGACGATGGGGTTTGCCAGCAGCTCCCGGACAAGTTCTATGGCGGTCTCGTCGCGCCCGAGGCCGCAGCCGATCAAAATGGCATCAGCCCAGCGTGCTTTTTCGGTAATGGCGGCAAGATCCCGGCCAATCACCACCGCTTCCGGCACGGCAATGTGGATAATGGGGGCAAGCGAAATCGGTAAAGAGATGCAAGCGTACCCTGCGCCGCTTTTCAGGGCGGCTCTGGCGGAGAGGATGGCCGCACCAACCATTGAGCTTTCTCCGCTTTGCGATCCGGCAATGATGAGTACCCTGCCGTTGGTATGCTTTGCGCTTGAGGGCTCTCTGAGGAGAAACTGTTCAGCCGCAAAATCCTGGTCGACAAGAAGGCAGGAGGAGGGCTCAGCGAGAAAGCGGGGTATGGAGATTTCTGCCACATGCAGCTCTCCGCAGCACTCCGGCCCTTCGTTCAGATAGAAGCCTCTTTTCAGGAAGGCCATGGTGACGGTCAGATCGGCCATGATCGCAGGGGTGGCCGAGTGGCCGGTGGTTGCATCGAGCCCTGATGGCAGGTCAAGGGCTATGAGCGGGGCGCCTGTTCGGTCGTGCAGCGTGTTGAGCAGCTCGATGCCTTCCGCAAGGGGTGAGGCAAGCTCCATCCCCGGTTCGCTCAGGCGGAGGCCGGTGCCGGTCATGGCGTCGATAAGGGCGTCGTAGCGGGTTTCGGCCACAAAGGGAAGTGCTTCGTCATGGCTGGCAAAGATGCGCAGCTCGCTGCCGTGCTCTCCGTAGGCCTCAAGAATGGCGAGCCCCTCCTTATTGACCCCCTGCAACTGCGATTCGGGGTAGAGGAGCACGAGATCGACCGAGGCTTCAAGGTTGAGGAGGTGGCGGGCGAGTACAAAGCCGTCGCCGCCATTGTTTCCCTTGCCGCAGAGCAGAAGAAAAGAGCTGCCGGCAAGTGACTCTATTTGCAGGTTCTCCCTGATAATGCGGAGGCATTCACGACCGGCAAGCTCCATAAGGCGGGTTTCGCCGATATGGAGTTGCTCAATTGCCGCCTTGTCGGCCCTTTGCATCTCTTGCGCGGTTACAACAGGCAGCATGACAGGGGTCCTTTTTTTCCTCAGCGAGAGGGTTTAGAGTTCGTCAAGGTGGAGGGAGTGCTCAAGTGCGTGATAGTATGCCCCTGATAGCTCCCCAATGGAGAAATGAAGCACGTCCTCTCCGTTCACGGCGATGATGGCATCTTTTTCAACAACTTTTCCGATGACGCGAATTGGTACATGGCGCTTCACGGCCTCCGCAATCACCTTTTTTGCTTTATCGGGGGAGATGCTCACAATGACCCGACCCTGCGCCTCTGAAAAGAGTTGCTCCTGGATAGAGCTGGGGGAGCTGTTTGCATTTTCCAGATCGACACTGAATCCGAGTGGTGCATCAGCGTTCATGATGGCCTTCTCGGCAAGTGCGACAAAGAGCCCACCGTCGGAAATGTCGTGGGCGGAGTGTACCAGTTTTTTGGCTGCAAGCGTCACAAGCAGATCCTGAAGATTTTTTTCGTGTACCAGGTCGATGGCCGGAGCATCCTGCCCCGGTGTGCCGTACTGCATGACGAGGTACTCTGACGCGTCGAGCGTGAGTTCGGGATAGCCCAGAAGAAGGATGGCATCGCCCGGAGTGGTGTATGTCGATCCTACAAGATTGTCGATATCGTCCAGCAGGCCGATCATACCGATGGTCGGTGTCGGGTAGATGGCCGTGCGGATGCCGCCGATGAAGGTTTCGTTGTAGAAGCTGACGTTGCCGCCGGTGACCGGGGTATTGAAGGCCCTGCACGCTTCACCCATGCCCTGAACCGCCATTTTGAACTGGAAGTAAACCTCCGGTTTGTAGGGGTTGCCAAAATTGAGGCAGTTGGTTATGGCCAGGGGCTGCGCTCCTGAACAGGCGATATTTCTTGCACATTCAGCAACGGCAATTTGGCCGCCAGCCAGAGGGTTCAGATAGACGTAACGGGCGTTGCAGTCGGTTTTCATGGCAAGCCCCTTGCGTGATCCCTTGATACGGATAACAGCCGCATCGGTATGACCTACCGGTGTGACGGTGTTGGTCTGCACCATGGAGTCATACTGGCGATAGACCCACTGCTTGCTTGCAATGTTTGGGCGCGAAAGCAGCTCAAGGCTGATGGCGTGGAAATCGAGATTATCGTCGGCTTCAAGTTGTGCGACAGGGGTGTCGGGCTTTTTTTCGATGGCTTCGCGGATATAGACCGGTGCGCCTCCTCCAAGTACCAGTGTTTCGGCTGGAATTTCGGCAACAATGGCGCCATGCTGTGAGACCCTCAGCATGTTGTCGCTCGTAACGCGTCCGATGACGACAGCGAGCACATCCCATTTGCGGTAGACCTCAATGATCTTCTCTTCAAATCCCTTTTCGGCTACAATCAGCATCCGTTCCTGCGATTCGGAGAGCATGATTTCGTAGGCGCTCATTCCTGCTTCGCGAATCGGGACAAGGTCAAGGTCAATCTCTATGCCGCCCTTCCCGGTTTTTTCGATCCCGCGAGCGCTCATTTCGGAGGTTGAACTGGTGATGCCGGCGGCGCCCATATCCTGCAGGCCAACAATGTAGCCGGTAGCAATGGCTTCAAGGGTCGCTTCGAGAAGCAGTTTTTCGGCAAAAGGATCGCCAACCTGAACGCTTGGCCGTTTGTCTTCGGAGGCTTCGCTGAGATCTTCGGAGGCGAAGGTTGCACCGTGAATGCCGTCCCGTCCAGTCGAGGAGCCGACTATCAGCACGGGGTTGCCTTCACCGAGGGCGGTTGCGCTGACGGTTTTGTGGTGTTCAACGATGCCGACCGACATGGCATTGACCAGCGGGTTGCCGGTATAACCCTCTTCAAAATAGATTTCGCCCCCGATGGTCGGCACGCCGAATGAGTTGCCGTAATCGCCGATGCCACGTACCACGCCGTCAACGAGGTAGCGGACATGAGGATCTTTGGGTGAGCCGAAACGGAGCGAGTTGAGTGATGCCACCGGGCGTGCACCCATGGTGAAAATATCGCGATGAATGCCGCCAACACCGGTTGCCGCTCCCTGGTAGGGTTCGACGGCGGAGGGGTGGTTGTGCGATTCAATTTTAAAGGCTACGGCCATGTTGTCGCCGATATCGACCAGTCCGGCGTTCTCTTCACCGGCACTGGTCAGAAGGGCTCCGCCATCGCGGGGCAGGGTTTTGAGCACCGCAATGGAATTTTTATAACTGCAGTGTTCGGACCACATGACTGAAAAAACCCCGAGTTCGGTAAAAGAGGGGACTCTTCCGAGAATGGTACATATTTTACCGTACTCTTCACTATTCAGGCCATGTTCTGCGGCAAGGGCAAGGGTGACTTCAACTTCAGTGTGTTTCATAGCTCCTTTTCGGGGTGGTTCATTTCAAGGTGAATCATAATGGTTCAAGCGTGCTGGCCGCAACAGGTTTTATATTTTTTGCCACTTCCGCAAGGGCAGTCGTCATTGCGGCCGGGCCTGTTTTCGGCTATTGCTGGCTGCTGAACCCTCTCTTCACCCGCAGGTTCCTCATCCTGATCGACGATGGTATAGACGCTTTGGGCGGCTTGATGCTGTGCAACGAGCCGCTCCTGACGGCCGGCAGCTTTCCGCTGGCGCTCTTCCATCTCCCGAGCCTCATCGGGGTTAACGGGGAAAAGCTTGAAGGCAAGCGAGAGGGTTTCGTGCTCTATATCGTGCAAGAGATCGATGAAGAGACGGAATGCCTCCTGCTTGTATTCGAGCAGGGGATCTTTCTGGCCATAAGCGCGCAGATTGATTCCTTCACGCAGAGAGTCGATTTCGCGGAGGTGCTCTCTCCAGCGAAGGTCAATGACGCTTAAAACGGCATATTTTTCAATCTGCTGCATGATCTCTTCCGGTAAAGCCGCCTCTTTTCGGCGGTAGAAGGCGAGGGCTGTCTGATAGAGTTTTTCGGCCGTGACGTCTACCCCTTCTCGTTCTAAGCTTTCCCGTTCAGGCTTGAATTCAATGGAGAGTTCGCGCATGAGCTGCTCTTCAATGGCATCAACATCAAGCTGGCGGTAGTGTTTTTTGATGACCAGATCACTGTAATCTTTCAGGAGGTCAAGGATGTCACTGGTCAGCCGCTCCTTGAGCAGGCCATTGCGGCGGCGAGAATAGATCACCTCGCGCTGCTGGTTCAGCACATCGTCATATTCAAGCAGCCGTTTACGGATGGCAAAGTTCTGCTCTTCAACTTTTTTCTGAGCGCGCTCAATTGATTTGGTGATCATGGAGTGCTCAATCACATCACCCTCCTCATGGCCAAGGCGATCCATCACCGAGATGACCCGTTCGGAGCAAAAGAGTCGCATCAGTACATCAACAAGAGAGACAAAAAAGACCGACTCTCCCGGGTCGCCCTGCCGTCCGGCACGTCCACGGAGCTGGCGGTCAATTCGGCGTGATTCATGGCGCTCGGAACCAAGAATAAAGAGCCCTCCGAGTTCACGGACACCAGCACCGAGCTTGATGTCGGTTCCACGTCCAGCCATGTTTGTGGCAATGGTTACGGCATTTTTCTGACCAGCCTCGGCAACAATTTCTGCTTCACGATCGTTTTGCCGGGCGTTGAGCACGTTGTGGACAATTTTTCTGGCGCGAAGCATTCTTGAAAGGGTTTCCGACACATCAACGCTCGTGGTGCCGACAAGCACCGGCTGGCCCTTTTTCTGCAGCTCCTCAACCTTCAAAACAACGGCATTATATTTTTCGCGCCGGGTTTTATAGACAAGATCGTCCATATCCTTGCGAACAATGCTTGCATTGGTCGGAATGACAACAACATCAAGCTTGTAGATTTCATAGAACTCCGAGGCTTCGGTTTCGGCCGTACCGGTCATACCGGCGAGCTTTTTATAGAGGCGGAAAAAGTTCTGGATGGTGATGGTCGCCATGGTCTGTGTCTCACCCTCAATCTTGACATTCTCCTTTGCCTCGATAGCCTGGTGCAGTCCGTCGCTGTAACGGCGACCTGGAAGGATTCGACCGGTAAACTCATCGACAATCATCACCTGCCCGTTCTGCACCACATATTCATCATCGCGCTCGAAGAGCGAGTAGGCTTTCAGCAACTGGCTGATATTATGCAGCCGTTCTGAACGTTCGGCATAGAGGCGGTAAACCTCATCTTTTTTCTGAATTTTATCGGCAACGGCGACCGACGCATCACTTTCAATGATGGCCACTTCAGAGCCGACATCCGGGAGCATGAAGATATCGCTGTCCTGGTGGCTGAGCTTGCTGAGAAATTCGCGCCCCTTGTCGGTCAAGTCAATCGTTCCACCTTTTTCGTCAACCGCGTAATAGAGTTCATCATCAACCTCCTGCATCCGGCTTGAATTGTCTTTCAGATATTCGTTCTCGGTCACTTGCACCAGTTTTGCGACTCCTGCCTGCGAGAGCATCTTGATGTAGCGCGTGTTTTTTGGCTGTCCACGTTTGACGCGAAGCAGTGCAATACCGGCATCAACATCGCCGGGTTTGGTTTTAAGGAGTTTTTCGGCATTACCAAGGTAGATGGCCACGAGCTGCTGCTGTGCACGGACCAATTGCTCAATCCAGGGCTTGATCCTTTGGAAATTACTGTTGTCGGCATTGGGCACCGGTCCTGAAATGATCAGCGGTGTTCTGGCCTCATCAATCAGCACGCTGTCTACCTCATCAACAATGGCGTAGTAGAAGTTCCGCTGCACCATCTCTTCAGGGGTACCGGCCATATTGTCGCGCAGATAGTCGAAGCCGAATTCGTTATTGGTGCCGTAGGTGATGTCGCAGGCGTACTGCTCCCGTCGCTCTTCGGGCCTCATGGTGTTGAGGATAACGCCCACGGAGAGGTTGTGAAAGGCAAAAACAGGGTTCATCCACTCCTTGTCTCTCTGGGCAAGGTAGTCATTGACCGTCACCACATGCACGCCTCTGCCGGTCAGTGCATTAAGAAAGACCGGGAGTGTTGAAACGAGGGTTTTTCCCTCACCGGTGGCCATTTCGGAGATTTTGCCCGAATGGAGTACAATTCCGCCGATAAGCTGGACATCGTAAGGCACCATATCCCAGACCATCTCTCTTCCCATGACCTTGTAGGAGAGTCCTTTAAGACGTACACAACTCTCTTTGACAACGGCAAAGGTTTCGGGCAGAAGCTCCTCAAGTACGGCGGCGGTAGCCTGTTCATACTCTTCGGCGAGGGCGTCAAGCCTGGCGTTGATGGTTTCAGCCTCTTCAAGGTTGATATCCGGGTTGTCGAGTTTCAGCGAGAGGGATTTTTTCTCCAGCTCAAGAGGCTCAAGAGTTGTGCGGACTCTCTGTTTCAGCGTTCGTCCCCTCTCCCGGAGTTGATCGTCACTGAGCGATGCCATGGCAACCTGCAGTTCATTGATGCTGCTGATTATGGGCTGGATTTTTTTGACGTCCTTTTCGTGTTTGGAGCCGAAGATCTTTTCGAAAATTTTCAACATGTACAGGCCTTTGTTCGCTCTAAGGGTTCAGATAGTTGGTTTGCAATGGAGTGGGGGAGTCGCATTTCTCCCTCCTCTCCGCTATGTCTAATTGATGCTCAAGGTATTGAATTAGACTGTGAGAAAAAAGCGGGATGCTTTGAAAAAAAACAGTGCCGGAAAATGACCATCATTTCCAGCACAACGGTAATGCAGGGAAGAGCTTTCTTATTTCACACCGCCGGCAAGTTCAGCAAAAAACTCTGTCAGGTGGCGGGTGCCGCAAGCAGGTGCCACATGGTCGAATTTAAGCGCTTCAACAGCAAAAGAGAGGAGGTCAGCCAGGTTGCGATTAAAAAGCCCCGTCACCATAAGGCCACCTTCGGCAAGCCACATCGGGAGCGGTGTGATCCACGGGCTTTTGCCGCAGGCATGGAAGGCAAGCTCCATAACTTCCCGAAAGGTATAGATGTCGGGTCCGCCAACAGCAATTTCCCGGGATTCCCCCTCAGCCGCGTCAACAGAGATTTTGGCAAGGTCGGCACCGTGAACCGGATTGATTTTTTTCTCTCCTTCGCCTACCATGAAGATGTGGCCGCTTTGGGCCATGGAGAAAAATCGCCCCATGTCCGAAAAGTAGCCGTTGGGTCGTATGACAGCCCAGGAGAGTCCGGATTCTTTAAGATCCGCAACGAAGAGTTCGTGCGCCTTGATGGAGAGGATTTCGGCCATTTTATCCTGGTTGAAGACCGATATATAAATAAAGCGCGAAACACGCTCTTTGATGGCCTGATCAAGGATACGTTTATTGCCAAGGTAATCGACATCATAACTGGTGAGCTTCGGGTCAGGAGAGGTAAGACCAAGTGAGGAAAAAACAAGGTCAATTCCTTTGCAGATTCCGTTGATGCTTTCGGGATCGGTGACATCACCGACAACAATCTCGTCGGCAAGTTCATAAATCGCCGGTTCCAGGTGTGCACCGACGGTTTTGATTTTTTCAGGATCCCTTACCAGAACTCGGACATAGTAGCCCCGATCCTTGAACTCTTTGACCGCGTATCTGCCAAGATAGCCGGAGGCTCCGGCAACCAGTACTTTTTTTGTGACGTTCATGCTTTTATGGCTCCTCATTTCAGGGGTTGGTCTTTTGAATCCAGGTAACGTGAAGCATTATTTCAGCTAAAACGTTCGAAGCTCTTTTACCTCCCTGCGCCAGCAGTGAAAGAGGATATGTCCGGCGTAACCAGCAAGATCCGAATTCAAAATCGTTCGAGCCTCTTTGTCGAGGGCAAGGTAGGTTGCCGGGCTCAGGGAGCGACGGGCGGTTGTGCTGCTGAACCACTCTTTGAGGTATTGTTTGACATGGGTGTCGATCGGGAAGGCATCAAAACGGCCGAGACCAAACAGTGCGATGCAGTCGGCAATTTTATAGCCGATGCCCCCATTCCGGCAAAGCTCATTGCGCAGTTCTGACAGGGGGAGTGCCGGGTTGCAAAGCGCATCAAGGTCAACCCTTCCTTCTGCCACGCTTCGGGCTGCAAGAATAATATTGCGGGCCCTGATACGATTATTGTTGGTGCAACGGCTGAGCAGGCCGGGGTCGGCTGCAGCAAGTTTTTCCGGGGTTGGGAAGTGGTACAGCACAACCTCATTACCAAGAAATGAAACGCTCCTTTTTTGGCCATAGGTTTGGCGAAGCATGGTAACCTGTTTTCTGATCAGGTGCATTCCTATACCCTGGGCGCACATGAAGGAGATCATCGTTTCAAACGGATCCTGCCTCATAATGCGCAACGAAAAATATGGCGCAAGGAGTTGCCACAGTTCAGGATACAATTGGCTGAAATTTTCAGGAAACGCGAGTTTCGTATCAATATCAAGTGTAAAGTAATGACAAATAAACGCTGGTATTGCTACTACATCAACAGAGTTTTCTGTAGAAAAAATATCAAATTCACATTCAGATATCTCACTTAGTATAAATGGCGTTGATTTTATTATTGTTGAATACAATCGCCTGTCATTATCATATATATCCCATAAAAAAGATTGCCCACTAAACAGTGTTTGCTTGATATTTATCGGTGTTTCATTTTTTATTTTATAGTGATATTTCAATGGTTCTGTTCCTTTGTTATTCTGGTTATAATTTTGCTCGTTTCGGTTAAAGCTTTTTGTTTCTTCGTGCAATATAAGTGCTTTTAATGGAAGAGAATAAATGCTGTTGCTTAAAGTTATTATATTGTTTCGTGGTTGTCGTTTTTATTCTTTTAATTGCTCTTTTTAGGTTGAATTTATGTTTACTTTTTGTTAAAGTATTTTGTTTGCTCTTTTTAGGTTGAATTTATGTTTACTTTTTGTTAAAGTATTTTGTTTATATCGGTTTATTTAATTTTTATTATTCTTTTCTTTTTGTTCTTTTCTTTCTGTCGTTATTGTTTTTTAAGATGTGTTATTGGTTTG